>JAYGDH010000533.1:0-5678 GCA_046583055.1 Pirellulaceae bacterium
GCGAGCTTGGCAATGAGACTGAAAAGCCAGCCGCGGGTTTTCTCGTAATAAGGAACACCCTTGGCATCGCGCTTGTTGCCACCCATGTGACCGAAGCCGTGATTGCTCAGATCTACCCCGATCCCCAGGTAGGGCTGGGCGTTGATCTCGGTGGCAGCACAGGTAATCGTCGCCACGTTACTGAGTCCACCGATCAAGGCGGAAGCAGCCAGCTCGAACTGGGCCTCCAGTCGCTTGGTCGCGATGGTCGACATGAACCGCTTGTCCAGCTGCGGAGCAGATTTCTTGAGCACCTCGCGATTGGCCAGCAGTTGATATTGCCGCGCTGCCAACTGGTCGTACGCACTCAGGTAGGCGTCCAGTTCCTCGCCTGCCAGTGATCCCAGTGCCCGTCGAGTCTTCTTGACGTCGTCCACCATGTAATCCAGCAGGTTGCGTTTGAGATGAAAATTCTTTTCTCGTTCCCCACCAGCGGCCACGCTGAAAAATGCGTTGTAGGCGTTTTCCGGGTTCAGGATAATGGGCAACGTCTTGTGCGCGCCACACGCGGTGATATTCATCAGGGCATCCCGTGCCCCGGAAGCCATGCCGACGCCAACCCAGGGTAATATCCCGGGAATGGCCTGGCCGAGTTGGTAGTCGATGGTAATGCCCTGCGGCGACAGGTTGGCTCCGGAAATACGGTATTGGCCGAGAGAGCCACCCCAGGTGGAGTGTCCCCCACCGGTGCAGCGACCTGAAAGACCCTGTACGATCGTGGTCTTGCTTTTCAACGGCTCCAGGGGCGCCAGGCCCTTGGGGAGTTTATGTTGAGCCAGGTCAATGGATTCAAACTTTTCACGGTCCGCATATTTTTGGAATGGAATGGTTTCCGGACAGGCCTGGATCGCATCGAAGCCATTGCTCTGTAAAACGAAGACGAAACGCGGGGGACGGGGGCGCCCCTCGGCATTGGCAACCACGCGCTCAGCCATGGAGGAGAGTAGTACGGAGCCGGCTCCCAGTGAGAGTCCCTGTAACAGCTGGCGGCGATTGGTAAGCATCCTTCAACTCCCGGCACGCTGGACGCGTTAACCTCCAAGATGATGTATTGTTGATTATCTCTTACTTACCGGCTGACGTGAAGTGCGTTTGGCCAGGGATTTGCCGGCGATGCTGGTAAAGTCACCAGTTCGTGAGAAGGGCTGCTTGCCCGATGACTTGTCAATTCCCTAGAATCAGGGCCTTGATGCGACCATGCCGTCAGGTTTCCAAGCCAGGCAGACAGGAACAGGGGGAGCAGATGTTTTTAATGGCCACGGTGTACAGGACCTCCTGGTCGGAGGCAGTGGGCTTTTTCGACAAGGTGACCTGCCTGCTGCCGGTTCTCCTGCTCTTCATGCTGGGAAGCATACTGGGACGTCTGCTGAACAGGTTGTTCGGCCCTGGTGTGATCCGTCAGGCCAGCGATAAATTTTGCCAGCAGCGAGAAGCACTGGAAGCAGAATTTATCCAGAGAGCCGGTGAACGAGGAATCCCCCGGGGCCTGCTCTGGGTCAAGTGTGATTTCGAACAGGAGGTTCATTTCGTGCAAAACCAGGGCGTCGGCCAACTGCAGGCACTGGTCGAGGTCACGATCAGCTTCGAGGCGGAACCCGGAGGAGATATGGAAGGCGTCGAGGCCGTTGGGAACCTAAGGGCTGCCACGGCCGTTTTCTTTACCGACGCCAGGTCACCCGGGGACTGGACGACGGATGGTCGCGCGATCTTCAATCTCCATCCGCAGCAGGCGATCGAGCGTTTCCAGGACGAACTGACCGTGGTTCCGGAGAAGGCACTTCGTTAACGGCTCCCGGCACAGCCACGGGACGCGGTCCCTAATTTCCGGTGGCGTCCAGGACCTCGAGGAAACGGGCGATCCAGGCCGGGTGAGCTGGCCAGGCAGGTGCCGTGACCAGATTGCCATCCACGTGTGCATTGTCAAAGCCGGCGCTGGCCGGGATAAAGGTTCCCCCGCACTGTTGTACATCCGGGGCCACGGCCGGATAGCAACTACAGCTGCGTCCTCCCAGGACCTGGGCGGCGGCCAGTAGCTGCGGGCCGTGGCAAATAGCGGCAATGGGTTTATCTGCCGCCGCGAAATGCTGCACGATTTCCAGCACTCGTTCATTCAGGCGCAGGTATTCCGGTGCACGGCCACCAGGGATCACCAGGGCATCGTAGCTGGTTTCGTCCAGGCCCTCGAAATCTGCCGTGATCGCGAAATTATGGCCCCGTTTTTCGCTGTACGTCTGCTCACCTTCGAAATCGTGAATCGCGGTGGCGACCGTTTCCCCGGCTTTCTTGTCAGGACAGACGCTGTCAATGTGATGGCCCACCATCAGCAGCATCTGGAACGGCACCATGGCCTCGTAGTCTTCCACGTAATCCCCTACCAGCATCAAGATGCGTTTGCTACTCACGACGATGTCTCCCGGCTGTGATATTTCCTGTGGCCTGGCAGTCACGAACTTCGCAAGTCCGGGGGCCAGTTAAAGGATATTTATACCCTTTTCGAGAGCGCGAACAAGTTATCCGGTCGTTTTTGAGAGGGGCTTTCAAAAACTCGGAATGCTTCAGCCACGCTTCTCCTGAACCTGTTAGAATAGCCACCGTTACCTGGCAAGGAAGAATGATTAACAACGGCAAGGCAACGGACATGCAACACAGTACCGATCGGATCCTGACCACGCACGTTGGCAGCCTGGCACGACCTGACCACGTGCTGGAAGCCCTTTTCGCCAGGGAGCGTGGTGAAGACTACGAGACGGCGAAGTTCGAGCAGCTGGTGCGGCAAGCAGTTGCAGATATCGTCCAGCAGCAGGTGGCGCTGGGTATCGACGTGGTCTGTGATGGAGAACAGAGCAAGTCCAGCTTCTTGACTTACATTGCAGAACGCCTGGCCGGATTTTCTCCCAGCGAAAAAGATGGAGAGGATTTGTGGGTGGAGTCCCGTGAGGCCATTGCGTTCCCGGAGTTCTATGCCATCCATCGTAAACTCCGGGAGGGCCTGGTAGCGACACCGGTAAAGCTGGTCTGCACCGGCCCGGTGCAATACGTTGGCCAGGCAGCCTTGCAACGGGATATCGAGAACGTCAAGGCCGCCGCGACACGTCACCAGGCACAGGAAGTCTTCATGACCGCGGTCTCGCCGTCGGATGTCGAGGGCCAGCAACCCAACGAGTTTTATGGCAGCGAGCAAGAATACCTGTTTGCCATTGCCGATGCCATGCACGAAGAGTACCAGGCCATCGTGGACGCCGGCTTGCTCTTGCAGGTAGATGATCCGAGGTTGTTGACCTATTACATTTCCAGGCCTGACCTCGAGGTGGCCGACTGTCGCCGCTGGGCCGAGTTGCGTGTCGAGGCGCTGAATCATGCCCTGCAGGGGATTCCGGCAGAACGCGTCCGCTTTCACACCTGCTATGGAATTAACATCGGCCCGCGCGTTCACGAGATGAATCTCGTTGACATGGTGGATATTATGCTGAAGGTAAAAGCGGGTGCCTACTCGTTCGAGGCAGGTAACCCGCGTCACGAACATGAATGGAAAGTCTGGGAAAACATCAAGGTGCCGGAAGGCAAGGTTTTGATTCCCGGGGTCATTTCGCATTCCACTCCCCTGGTAGAGCACCCGGAACTGGTGGCCCAACGCCTGCAACGGTTTGCCCAGACCGTGGGACGTGAAAACGTCATGGCTGGCAGCGATTGTGGCTTTGCGTCCTTTGCGGCAACCGAACAGGAAATTCATCCCTCGATCGTGTGGGCCAAGTTTGCGGCCCTCGCCGAAGGGGCACGGCTGGCTTCCAGCGAATTGTGGTGAGCGGGATTGAAATGGCCCCGCTCCGCTTCCAGTAGCTGAACCATGAAAATAAACAGGCACCTTGAACAACGGGCTGGACGTGCCAGGCAGCGAGTCCGCTGGCAGATGCTGACGTGGCCCCTGCTGCTGGTCGCAGGCGGCTTGCCGATAAAGGCCCGGGGACAACCGGCGAGCGGATCGGTAGATGCGGCCGTTACGCAGCAGGCGATCGATTTCTTTGAGAAGAAAGTTCGGCCACTGCTGGCCCGGCAATGTTACGAATGTCATGGTCCCGCCAGCGACCAGGGGGAAGGAAAACTCCGCCTCGATTCCCGAGCCGCGATCTTGCGTGGTGGCCAGTCGGGGCCGGCAGTGATTCCAGGGAAACCTGGAGAAAGCCTGTTGATCCATGCGGTTAATCACGATCCGGCCGTGGAGTCCATGCCTCCCAGCCGTCGCCTTAAAAATCAGGATGTTGCCACGCTGGTCCGCTGGGTGGAAATGAAAGCTCCCTGGCCCGGGGCGGCCCAGACAGGTGTCCAGCAGCGTCCCGAAGCGGTCGAGGCCACGCTCACGGAACAGGAGCGGGAATTCTGGGCATTCACCGCTCCTCGTGAACCAACCATTCCCAGGGTGGATCAGCAGGCCTGGGTTCGCAATCCGATCGATGCCCTGGTACTGGAAAGACTTGAAAAGATCGGGTTAAATCCGGCCCCTGCCGCGAATCGTGAGACCCTCATCCGCCGCGCCACGTTTGATCTGCATGGCTTGCCGCCGACTCCCGACCAGGTAGCGGCCTTCGTCCGTGATCCCTCACCAGCTGCGTTTGGGAAACTCGTGGATCGTTTGCTTGAATCCCCGCGGTATGGAGAAAAGTGGGGACGCCACTGGATGGACGTGGCCCGTTACTCCGACAGCAATGGCATGGATGACAATATTGCCTACACGGAATCCTGGCGGTATCGCGATTACGTGATCGCTGCGTTCAATCAAGATAAGCCGTATGACCAGTTCGTACGGGAACAGATTGCTGGAGATATGATCGCGGACTGGGGGGCAGCGAACCGCGCAGAATCCCTGGTTGCCACGACGTTCCTGATGCTGGGACCCAAGATGCCCAGTGCGGATGATCCGATCAAGCAGCAACTGGATATCGTGGATGAACAACTCGATACCGTGGGACGAGCTTTCATGGCCATGACGATTGGCTGTGCACGCTGTCACGCTCACAAGTTTGATCCGTTTTCCAGCCGGGACTACTACGCCCTGGCCGGTATTTTTAAGAGCACCCGTTCCATGCTGGGCTACCGCGTTGATTCCAAGTTTAACCTGACGGCACTGGGTAGCCTGGCGGAAAACAAGGTTCTCAGCCAGCTGGAACGGCAAATGGATGTTGCTGATGATGTGCTGGTCAACGGTAACAAGATCAACATGTCTGCAGCGGAACGTAAGCAACATACCGACCAGCTGAATGCTGCCTACGCAAAGATGGAGAAAATTCCCGCCGCCATGGTCGTGGAAGAAGGGCAGGTGGCAGATATGCCTGTCCTGTTACGGGGTAATCATCTGACCCCGGCCCGCCAGGTGTCTCGCGGGGTCCCCCGGATCCTGTCCGCGGGGCTTCCATTCAAGGTTACTGCCGGGGAAAGTGGACGCCGGGACCTGGCCCATTGGCTGACCCACCCACGGCATGCGTTAACGGCCCGCGTGATGGTCAATCGTATCTGGTGCTGGCACATGGGTGCCGGGATCGTTCGTTCGGTCGATAATTTTGGACGACTTGGAGAACGTCCCGATAACCAGCCACTGCTCGACTGGCTGGCACTGCGGTTCATCGATTCTAATTGGTCGATCAAGG
>JAYGDH010000558.1:0-7558 GCA_046583055.1 Pirellulaceae bacterium
TTGTCACCGACGTTGTCTGCAATCGTCGCAGGATTGCGAGGATCATCTTCGGGAATACCCTGCTCAACCTTACCCACAAGATCCGCACCAACGTCCGCAGCCTTGGTAAAAATACCACCACCAACGCGGGCAAATAATGCCTGGCTACTCGCTCCCATGCCGAAACAGAGCATGGTAACGGTGATCTCTTCCAGTCGCATCTCCCCGCCACCACACATGGGCCACAGCCACCGCAAGACCGCATACCAGACCGTGATATCCAGCAAGCCCAATCCCACCACGGTCAATCCCATGACCGCCCCGGACCGGAAAGCTACCTGCAAACCGGCATTGAGACTTTTCTGCGCTCCTGCTGCCGTTCGACTACTAGCCCAGGTCGCTGTCTTCATGCCGAAGAAACCGGCCAGACCGGAAAAGAATCCACCCGTGATAAAAGCAAATGGTACAAACTTGCTTTGCACGTTCATCCCGAACGAAACCACGCACAAGAGTCCAAAAATCACGACGAAAAACAGGGTCACTATCTTGTATTGCTGGGTCAGGTAAGCCTGGGCGCCATCCCGGACGTAACCGGCAATTTCAATCATCCGAGGCGTACCTTCATCTGCCTCCATCATCGACTTGTAGAACTGCCTGGCAAACCACAGTGCCACCAGGGAACCAATAAAGGAAATCCCCCAGTACACGAATTCCATGGACCCCAATCCGGAGGCTGCGATTGTTTCCGCTGCACTACCATCCTCCGCGTATAACTGGGAGCGACTGATCAATACCAGGGCAACAACACCCATCGTGATCATCGTTAACCAACGGAACACACCCAACCAACGATTGCTTTGACTTCCACTGTTCATCGTCCTGCCATATCCTTGCTTCAAAATGGTCCAAAAATCAGGTCTGCCACCTGTTCCACTAACCGCCGTGGATGCGTTAACTGAGGAAGTGTAATTCGTTTCAGCAGATCATGTCAACGGGAAGCAATTCTTTCTCCCGCATTCGCTCCGTTCAACCTATCCATCCCCTTCACTCCAGGACTGGAAACCTTGCCGGAGTTCCGATCCAAAAACGAATCCACAGCCTGGTTGGTGCCACCAGCCGGGCGGCTGACTACCCAGATCGGTCCCCCGGGGTACCTGTTGAACCGAAAAGGCCGATTAATCGGTTTCCAATGGCAAAATGGCCCCGCAGAGCAGAACTTGTGATTACCTGCACAACCAACCGATTTGATGGATAGGAACAGTTGTCCAAAAGAGATATTACCTCTCTTGTAAACCTCTTGGTTAGATCCGATATTCGACTTAACTTGCATTAAAATAAAGGTTTACCGTCCAGATCACGTTTCCAGCACAGCCGTTCATCAGGGTAACGGCTGTCGTCAGAAAACGCCATCTCGACACCTTAAAATGACCTCGTACCCGGAATGCAGCCCGCAACGGGCATTTGCTGCTCAAGCACTTTTATTGCTTGGCTTTCTGGCTCTTGGTAAGTAAGCTAATAGGAGCGAGTCCGCAAAGTGAGAATGACCGGTAAAGTTAACCTCACGGAACAACTCGTCCATGCGTATTGAGGCTACGCATGAAACCGATTCAACCCACAACGGAACAAATTAGAGAAGGACTGGAGAAATCCCATGAAAATGGTCTCTGTAAAGCGTCAATTTCACGTGGCCCTGCTGGTAGTAGCTGGTTTTACAATCAGCCTGACAAGTTCAGCAGCTGACCGGACCAATGCCAAGCTCGACAGCCTGTCCAAGAGCAATGCAATCGGTCTGTTTACCGCCATGCAAAACGATCAGATCGAAGTCCAGTTTATTCCCAAGAGTTCCAAGCAGGCGACGCTCCTGATCCGCAACAACACCAAGAAACCGTTGGCCATTGCGCTGCCAGCTGTCTTTGCCGGCGTACCCGTCCTGCACCAGTTCGGTGGCGGTGGCATGGGTGGCGGTGGCATGGGTGGCGGTGGCATGGGCGGCGGCATGGGCGGCGGGGGTGGCGGCCAAGGCATGATGGGTGGCGGCGGTGGCGGCATGGGTGGCGGCATGGGTGGCGGCATGGATGGCGGTGGCATGGGCGGCGGCATGTTCAACCTGGCCCCGGAAAAAGTTCGCAAGTTGCGTATTACAACTGTCTGCCTGGAGCATGGCAAGAAAGAACCCAATCCCCGCATCAAGTACATTATCATTCCGATCGAGATGTTTCCGCAAAGGCCGGAAGTTATCGAACTGGGGAAAATGCTCAGCACCGGTAAACTGGACCAACGTGCTGCCCAGGCAGCAGTCTGGCACCATACCGATGGACTCACCTGGAATCAGTTGGCTCGAAAGGTTGGTATTCAGCACCTCAACGGTACCCAGGAACCCTACTTCCAACCCCAGCAACTGAACACGGCGATACGTCTCTCGGCGATCGCTCGCTGGCGAGTTCAGAACCTGGCCGCGTTGCAGCAGACGGCAGCCAAGTCCAAGAGTTCCTTACGGGACGAATAAATCCCGGTCAGGATCCCGGTCAGGATCCCGGTCATGATCTTTGCAGAGCAGGTCTTCAGGCGGCCAGTAGTTTTCGTAGACGACGTTGCTGTTGCCGGCGACGTTCGATCCAGGCTGTCTTTTGCTGCTGGTACTGGTGCCGCAATTCAGCCAACTCGCTTTCTCGCAAGGCCATATCGGCCAGGCTTGCATCCAGTCGCTGTTGCTCATGGCGAGCCCAGCGAGAAAGCCGGCGATGCTGAGCAGTGAGCCCTTCCTGGCGCTCTGCCAGTTGACGACTGGCCTGTTGCAATTGCTCCTGGCATTCGATCACTTCGTCACCAATCACGCGGTGATATTGCTGTAATCGTTCCCGGATATGCTGGAACCAGCCAGGCATTTGCAAGCCAGGTGTTTCCTGCTCTGCCTGGCTGCACAACTGTTCCAGTGCGGCCTGCATGTCCAGAACCTGCTCCTGGAGTTTCACCAGTTGCTGCTGGGAATTGCGCAAGCCTGTTTCACGATGACCGATCTCCTGTTGCCGACGCCCCAGTTCTTCCCACGCGAGCTGTAACTCCCGCTGCTGACGTTCCTGTTGTTGCCGCCATTGTTCGTGCGCACGAGCAGTCTCGACCAACCACTGCTCGCGCTCTCGCCGATATTGCTCCTGGGTCTCGGCAAATTGGCCGGCATCTTCCTCCAGAATTGACTCCAGTGTCTCGATACGCTGCTGGCGATGTTCCAGGCCATGAGCCATGTCAGCCAGTTGAGTTGCCTCTTGTTGCTGCCGGGCAATGATTTGACGTTGCTCTTTCTCAACATCCAGTTGCTCGTGCATCTGCTGCCACTGGCGACGTTCCTCCTGGTACTGCAACGCCCACTGAACTTGTTCCTCTCCTAACTGCTGGCGTTCGTGATCAAGTTGTTCCTGCTGGCCCTGCAGGTGAGCTTCCAACTGGACCAGGATTTCCCCCTGTTCCTGATCTGATTCTTTCCGTTCCGTAATTTCCTGTTCCCAGCTAACCTGGTCCATTGCCAGGGCAGCTGCCTGTCTTTGCGATGTTTCCTCCTCGACAGCCAGTTGCTGCTGCCGGGCATTGAGTTCGTCCTCGCGTTGCTCGACCGTGTTTCGCCAGTGCCGACATTCCTGTTCCCAGCTGGCCACCTGGGCGTAAAAATTCGCCTCCCGGCGATCCAGTTCCTGGATCCGTTGCTGGAGGTACTCGGTCAACTGGGCTGCCTGCCTCGGATTCGCTTCGAGCGTTTCGTGCCGGACGGCTCGGACTGTCGACTCGTGGGGAGAATCCCGCCGCTGCCGCGATTCCATACCCGTTGCACGCTTCTCACGGTCTGATGGGTGAGATGCAGCGGAAGCCGGCGAATTGACATCGTCAGTTCTCATGACGATTCACTTTTCCTGGGAAAATTTAGGACCATGTACCCGGAGCTGAAACCACGGCTCTTGCCTAAATCATCGGCCTGAAAAGCGGCCACCTGCAGGGAAACAGGCCAATAACGGCCGACTCCATGCGATTCACGCCTCGAAAACGCCCCTGTTGCCACTCTGCATCCCTTGAACTCCTCAGCAGAAGGTGACAGAATTGCAGTTGTTCGGAGTTTTACTCTAACTATTGTTACCAGAGAGTTTCTTTTTTTCCTGCATTCGCAGACTCTGCTGGTTCCCGACCTCCCAAGCATGAAAGTAAACCCATGAAAGTTGTACCCGTTGGTGATAAAATCGTTGTCAAACGCGTGGCAGCGGTCGAAAAGACGGCCGGTGGCATCGTGCTTCCTTCCTCGGCCCAGGAACAATCACAACAAGGACGGGTCTTGAGTGTCGGTGACGGCATATTGCTCAGTGATGGCAAGCGGGCTGAAGGCCAGGTTAGTGAAGGAGACCGCGTCCTTTTCTCGACATATAGCGGAACGGAAGTGTCGGTCGACGATGAAAACCTGTTAATCATGCGAGAAGACGACATCCTCGCCATTCTTAACTGACCAGCGAGACACAATTCACTGCAACGCCTATAATGAAACTTCGTGTTGGAATGTCCAACCTGTGCACATGGCGTATTACTTGATGTGATTCTCCTTACGAGGTTAGGAATATGCATAGTCAGTTCAAGCAGCCATTAAGAACCAGGCAACCCAGTCGGATCACCAGCCTCTGTTTCGGCATGGCAGTGATGGCGTACAGTCTCCCCTTCCCCCAACTGCTGGCACAACAGAAGGACACTAAGCCGACGTCGTTGCCAGCCAAGGCTGGTCGCCAACTGGATCAGACCATGGCACGAGCCATCCAGTTCCTGCAAACCAAGGCCCAGTCAGCGGATGGCTCCTACAGTAGCCAGGTGGGACCAGGTGTGACGGCCCTGATTACAACGGCCGTCCTAAAACATGGTCGCCAGCCTTCCGAGCCGATCGTTGCCAAAAGCCTGAAGTACCTGGAGGGATTCGTTCAGCCATCGGGTGGCATCCACCAGAAAGGCACCCTTTATCGGAACTATGAAACCTGCCTGTCCATCCTTTGCTTCTCGGCAGCAAACACCGATGGTCGTTACGACAAAACGCTCCAGCGAGCGGAGGCTTTCATCAAGGGAATCCAATGGGACGACGGGGAGGGCAAGGGGAAATCTGACCTTGCTTTTGGTGGTGGCGGATACGGCAAACACAAGCGACCCGACCTGTCCAATACCAACTTCCTGGTTGAAGCCCTGCGGGCCACGGGTAACGACGAGGACAGTGAAGCCATTCAGCGTGCCCTGGTCTTCATCTCGCGCTGCCAGAACCTGGAAAGCGAACACAATCGCAGCCCCTTCAGTACCAAGAATCCTGATGGGGGCTTCTACTATACCGTGGCAGCGGGTGGCAGCAGCCAGGCTGGTGAAACGGCCAACGGTGGACTACGCAGCTATGGCTCCATGACCTACGCCGGCCTCAAGAGCATGATTTACGCCGGTGTGGGCCCCGAGGACCAGCGTGTGAAAGCTGCCTTCGAGTGGGTCCAGAAACATTATGACCTATCCTCGAACCCGGGGCTGGGTAAAGCAGGGCTCTACTATTACTATCACACGTTCGCCAAGGCCCTGCACGCCATGAACCAACCGCTGATTGAAGATGCGGATGGAAAACGGCATGACTGGCGAGCTGAGTTGATTGCAGAACTAGCACGTCGGCAGCAGCCTGATGGCTCCTGGGTCAACGAAAATGACCGCTGGCTCGAGGGGGATCGCAACCTGGTCACCGGATATGCCTTGCTGGCCTTGGCTTACTGCCGCCCTGCGACCAGCCGCTAGTCGGCCGGCAACCTGGTGAACCCTGCCTATCTGAATTTCCCTTCACGGGGGGGCCCATTGCGCTTCCAATTGGTGCTATAATCACGGCGCCTTAGCAGGCGCCCGGGCAAGCCGGGCCGTCCCCAGACAACATGCCCAACAACGACACCTGTTTCTGACGACAAGGAGTATTGTCATGGCAACCCGGAATCCTCACTCGGCATTAGCTTCGATCCCTGTTTTCGGTAGCATCTTCCTGGCCATGGCGCTGCTGCTGAGCGCATCGATCAGCGGGGCCCAGGAAACGACCACGATCTCCCAGTACGATCAATGGGTGACCGCCGTCAGCTATTCACCCGATGGCAGCTTACTGGCCAGTGCCGGGGGCCAAAGTCTCCAGTACCGCCCCGGCTCAGTCCGGCTCTGGGAAGTCAGTTCCGGCAAGCAGCTTGCTTCGCTCGAAGGGCACAAGACCAATGTCTGGGCCGTGACCTTTAGCCCGGATGGTAAACGTCTCGTCAGCTGTGGCTACGATGGAACCGTGATTGTCTGGGATATTGCCAGCAAGAAAAGCGTGGCCACCCTGGACAAGCACAAGAGCTGGTGCCGCGCCGTCAGCTTCGCCCCCGATAGTGCACACTTCGCAACTGCCGCAGAAGATGGCACGGTCGTCATCTGGTCAGCGGACGGAAAGGAAGTCAAGGAATTCAAGGCTCACGAGGCCTCGATTTCTGCCGTGGCATTCCACGCCGACGGTAAATCCCTGGCAACCACCAGCTCGGACAAGACCGTCAAGTTCTGGAACTGGATGGAAGGCAAGGAAACAGGCAAGTTAACCGGACACACCGATGCGGTCTGGGCCATTGCTTTTTCTCCTGACGGGGCCACCATCGCAACCGCCAGTGCCGATCGCAGCCTGCGGTTATGGAAAGCGAGTGGAGAAGCCATCGTCAATGTCCATGCTGGCAGGAACTGGATTACCGATGTCGCCTTTGCCGCGGACGGAAAAACCCTGGCTACTTCCAGCCATGACCGTTCCGTCCGTCTCTGGAACGTACAGGCCATAGTCCAATCAGCTGGTGCACTCAACGAGGCACATGCGAAAATCGACGCCGCCAAGAAAGCCATCACGGACTCGGAAACCAAGATGGCCGAGACCAAGAAAGCACGGGATGGCCTCAATACGAAAATCGCCGCCATTGATACCTTGATCGCAGCCAAGAACGAGGACCCCAAGGTTGCAGCCGCCCAGGAAGCCCTGGACAAGGACAAGGAAAACAAGGGGCTGCAAAAGAAACTGGCCGCTGCCAAGGCCGCGCAAAAGAAAGCCGTCGACGCTTCCAATGCCAAGATCAAGGCACTGGCCGCAGACAAGGATTTCTCCGCGGTCCTAAAAACACTGCAGGCTGCCGCTACCGCGGACGTGGAAAAGAAAAAAACAGAAATCAGTGCTCCACTGGCTGAACTCGACAAGCAAGCCAAGGCCTCGCTCGATGCCAAGGTCGCTGCTGAAAAGACGGTCTTGGAAGCAACGGCCATGACCCGCGACCTGTCCCAAAAACAATCGATCACCATCGGTGAGTACAAGAGTAGTGTCTGGTCCGTTGCTTTTTCCCCTGACGGAAAACAACTTGCCACGGGCAGCCACCGGACCAATTACGCCAATGACAAGACCACGCTTCGGCTCTATGACATTGCCGGTAGCAAACGCTTGTTTGCCCCCCCTCCGGCCAAGGAAGAGCCCAAGTCCGGGGAGTAACTCAGCCGGTCTCGCACGAGACACGTGGAATTCGTGAACCATGGCAAAATACCTCGTTCG
>JAYGDH010000570.1:0-9625 GCA_046583055.1 Pirellulaceae bacterium
ATATTCAAAGCGGGCCACGCCCGCTATCCCGGGGACGTCTCCCTTGACCAATTCCTTGCTGCCCGTCAGACGCGACTGCAGGATGGCACTGGTCTGGGTCACTTCTCCCACCATGTTGCCCTGGCCCAGGAAAATATCCGCTTGCACGGATGAATTCAACAACACGACCAAAACAAGGCAACTCCACGCACTCTTTAACTGGTTCATCGCACTCCCTCGTTCGGCCCAATCGATCTTGCCACGAACTACTTCGGTTTAATTGTCTTGATAAAGCTCAACACGTCTGCCAGGTCCTGCCTGGACAGATCCTTTTCCAGGCCCTCGGGCATTAACGACACGCCGGTCGAGAGCAACTCATCAATATTCGTTCTCAAGACCACGTCTTCCTTGGCCTCGGCTCGCCGCACAGTGAGACTGTTAGCCGTTTCAGTCGCAATGATCCCGCTGTGGATCTGTCCTTGCAGCGTGACCACGGCGTAGACGTTGAAGTTTGGCTGAGCTTCCCGGTTCGGATCCAACACTGCCACCAGCAAATCGGCAATCGATTTATTCTGCACCGACGCCAGGTCGGGAGCAACCTGGTACCCCACGTCTCCGACCCGATGACAGAACGCACATTTCTTCTTGAAGATCTCCAGGCCGCGTTGCGTATCCCCTTTCAGGTTCAAGACGTCCTGGTAGTCAGCGACCACCTTGGTCCGGTTCGTGTTGACGTCATCGCCCAACAACTTCCTGGCCCGCTGCCGAACACTGGCCGTCGGATGTTTTAACAGTGACTGTTTCTTGTCCCGTTCAATATCACCGCGCTTGACAGCGCCCGATTCCACGGCCGAGAGCAATGCCAGGATGCGAGTCGGTTTGCTCGACAAGGCATCGACCACGTCCCGCCGCACCTGGGGACTGTAAGTTCGCCAACCGGCCAGCAACGTCTCGACTACCTGGTCCGAATCCTGGCCGGCCAGTGCAATCACAGTCGCCCGCTGCAAGGGTTGCGGGGACTGGGGTGAAAGAAAACCGGGTAATTGCTCGGTTGCCGTCTTGAAATCGGCAAAGGCGAATAATCGGACCGCCGCGGTTCGTTGGCCGAGGGGCGCTTTTTGATCATTTGCCACGGCCAACGCCTGCGTAAACAGGCCTGCTACCTGGGACCGTATCGCGGCTGAAACCTGGGAACCGGCCAATAGTTTCTGTAGCGACGAGCCTTGCCGTTGCAGTCCCTGCCCGAGGCCGGCCAGCACCACCTGTTGTGTGGCCAGCGGCAGTTGCTGTTTAGTGATGGCAGTCAGCAGCTGCAAGGCAGACGCCGGTTTCGGATTGGCCCCCACGACCAGCATTAACTGGGTCAACACGGGCCCAGCATGTTTCTGGGCCAGGAATTTTTCGTCGGCCAGCAGCAGGGCTGCCAATCGATCTGCCGTTTCGCCGACCGAAGAGAGAATCGCCGTTTGAATCTCACCGCCGTTGCGAGCATCTCGGGCCAATCTGGCCAGTCCCTCGATACCCTGTGGATCCCTTGTCTCCCCCAGCGTAAAGGCAAGCTGAAACCGAACGTGCGGACTCTCATCGTCCGACAGCGCCACCAGGGCGTCGAGCAAGTCACCGGTCACCTTGGTTTTCAGCAAAGACTCACCCAGTCCGATGGCATGGGCACGAACGCGGGGGTGTTCATCCTGCAAGCCACGAATTACGTACTCGGGAGCCAAGGCCTTCAAACCAGCAAGCGTGTAAAGCGCGTGCAATCGTCCGAGTGGTTCGGAAGTCGAGTTAAGGAAAGCTACCAGGGCCGGCACCACGCTTTTATCCTGTCGCTCCCAGAGCAACCGCTGCGCGGTGACCCGGTTCCAACCATTACTTGAACCCAGCTGTGGAACCAACTGCGCGTTTGTCAATTTACCAAGATTGGTCGGTTGTCGGCGTTTCATGCCGGGGCTAACCAGGCGATAGATCCGACCGCGATCACTGCCGCTGGTCAGGTAGAGGAACTTCTTAATTTCCTCGGGAATCGAATAGGGATGTTCGACTGTTTCCCGGTACATATCCAGCATGTAAAGCGTTCCGTCGGGTGCGTTTACGAAATTGACCGGCCGGAACCAGTTGTCTCGCGAGCGGACGAATTCCGTTTCTTTGTCTGCACGCGTGGACCGGTAGACAATATTGCTCGCATCGACTGTTTTGCGATGCACCAGGTTGCCCCCGACGTCACCCACGAAAGCATTGCCACGGAATTCCGCTGGATAGGCATCGCCCCGGTAGATCGTGATGCCGGTCGCCGAGGTAAAGAAACCGATCGGGTATTCGGTCGGCACGACGCCCTTCTTCTTGGAAGGGTCGAGTGGTAGAAACTCCCAGCCACCCTGCTTGTTAATGACGAGCTTGTATCCCTTGGCGGCAGCTCGCCATTTCTGGCGAATGATGCGCCATGGTTCCGGAGGACTGATGCGGAAGACCGGCGCACTAGCACCATCAGTGGCGATACTGCGGATCAAACCGGAGGGGGCGAAGTACGGGTTCCGACCCAGGTAACGCTGGGGATAGATGACCTGCTGAATGTGGTTGCTGTTACTGCAAACAAAGCGGGTTCCCCAGTCGTCGCTGGTATGTCCGTACTGCAGGCCACCGGTGGCCAGTTCGAATCGCTCTGTTTTCGGGTTAAATCTCAAGTCGGCGGAATTGACTGCAAACAGCGGCTTGCCTCGATGTTTCAGGGTCTTGGGATTGCGGCCAGCGGCAAACGTGATGCGATTATCGAGTCCCCATCGCAATCCGTTAGTGACCGACTGCACGTTCCCACGCCCAAACCCGGTCAGGATGACCTCGCGAACATCAGCCTTCTGGTCGCCATCGGTATCCTTGAAGTAATAAAGGTGCTGCGGTGCCAGCACAAAGACGCCGCCGTTATAACAACAGACCGAGGTGGGCCAACTGATCTTGTCCGCAAAGACGACACTCTTGTCCATGCGGCCATCGCCGTTGGTATCTTCCAGCAGTCGAATGATCCCGGCATCCTTTTTGCCTCCCCCTTTTGGGTTCAACTTGGTCGGTTCCTGGGAAAACGGGTAGCCGTGCATTTCCGCCACGTACAGGCGACCGAATTCGTCAAAACAGGCATCCACCGGGTCTCCCACCAGCGGCTCACCGGCGACCAGTTCCAGTTGAAACCCGCGCGCCTGTTCAAAGGAGTCCAGCACCTTTGCCAGCGGCGTGTGCGGAATCCGCGGCATATCGGCCTTGGTCACCTTGCGGTTGGCGATATCATCCTCAGCTGCACGGCTGGCAGACCAGGCATAGAGACCAACCACTGCGACGATAATTGAGAGAAAGAAAGTGATCCGCTTCATCGGTTGCTCCTGTCGTAGGCGAGGTTGGCAACCTGAATTTTGACGGGTGCGGGGTCACAATACAAGCACCGGTGGCTCAACTCCTAAAGGAAGGCGGCTCGTCAGGGGGAGCGTGAGGGTCCTGCCGAGCCGTAAACAACAACGTGTTCGGGAGGGCGAGGCTCCTGCAGAGCCGTTGTTGTGACAGCACCTTCGCATTTCCCACAACCGGATTTGAATGTAAGTGTGATGAGATGACTGGAACTGTTGCTCCAAGGCAGCCGTTAGTTGCCGTCCTGGAAGGTGTCGAATTGCAGCAGTGCTTCGTCAACAAGCTGTTCAGTCAGCTCGTCGAAATCTTCCAGTGCCTCCGCTGATCAGTCTGAAGAACCTGCAAACACCCGCTGCTGCCGCCCGGTAAAGCTACCCATGGCCTCGTCAACACGCTGCCAGTAAGAAGTGTCGTCGGCAACTGTCGGCACAGAGGAGTCGATCTCCCAACGAGCGGAAAAAGCATGAGCAGTGCGGACAGCGGTCGATTGGCTGGGCTGCCAATCTACGGCAGCAGCGTCAACCGGCGCGGAGGCTTCCCCTTCGCCGTTGCCGGCAGCGGCCTGTTCGTTCAAGTAATTGATCACCCAGAGAACATCCAGGGGCGCGATATAACCATCAGCGTTCACATCGAGGTAAGGTGCCTCCATCTTGTCTCGACGGCTCAACTCGCGACTGCCGGACGCGTTAATGTCATTGATGATCCACAATGCATCAATTGGGGTAATCACGTCATCATCGTTGACGTCCTTCGGTTCAACCGGGTTGCAATGCGCCCACTCTACAACCGTCCCCCTGACTGTGAAGTCGAATGGGTTTTCATCCAAACCATCTGGCGAATGGGACCCTTCACTGTTGCCCACGGAAACAGGCCCTTCAAAGAGACCCGACGTACCCGTTGCCAGCGTCAGTGTAAAGTAGGTTTGTTCACCGGGAGCAAGAACCGTCTCTGCTGGCCCCCCCTCTCGGTAGCCAGTTGGCACCACAATATCTCTAGCAAGAGTAAGGTTCTGTTGGCCATCGTTGCGGACAAGAACCCGTCTAGAAACACCGACAGGCCAGGGGGAGGCGAAATAGAGGTGATACTCGTTGTTCTCCGGATCCTGCCCCTTGAAGACAACTTGGTTGCCGTCAGCCCTGACGTTCGGCTCATATATATTTTTGACGGTCTCGGTCAGCAATTCACCCGAACCGCACGCCTGGCCCGTCGATAGGTCACAGTAAAACATCTTGTCCCTGTTGACGGTCCTCGACTTGTCGTAGATTACAAAATCCGCCCCCAACGCCAGGTAGTCTTCACCATGCGTGATATCGTCAGTCCCGGCTTCCGTTAACTGCCGTGTCGAGCCATTCTCCCAGAGCCAGATCTGGGGATAATCCGCAGAAGTATCCAGGTAAACAAAGCGGTGTTCGTTGGCGGCGTATTGCCACGAAGTACGATTCAGATCGCCCGGGTGTAGCCCCACCGGCGTCGGGGTTACCTCACCATTCTTGAAATCGATCTTCAACACGGGCATGGCAACGGATTTCCGATTCCAGTATTCATTCGTGTTGCCGACATACCAGATCCATTCCTGTTGTTCAAAGACAAGAAAACCACCACCGAAATCGCCGTCGCTGCCCGCGGTTTGACGGGTATCGTGACCGCTCCCCGCTGTCCATCCCGTTGTATACTTCACTGCAATCGGATCGTTACCTCGGTACTCATAGACCACCAGGTTGGTGGCGAGTTCGTCTTCGTTCCCGTTCTTGTCCAACAAGACCTCGTAACCTTCGTTAACGGCCACCAGATTCCCGTCGACTCCAATGATCCTGCTGGAATAGGGTTTAGCCGAGATCGGGAACTCCTGGCCGGTAGACAAGTCGTAGCCGTAGACATCATTGCCGCGAAGGTACGGATCTGACTGGCCGTCCCAGTTTCTTCTGTCTACCCAGGCAATCAAATTACCCGAGATCAACGGGCTCATCTGCTCTTTGTCGTTTGTCGTAACCTGGATCTCGGTCCCGCTGCTGACCTGGTATGCAAAGATATCTGAATTTCCATTACGACCGTCGGAGTAGACAATCCAGTCTCCACTGATATCTGATGCGCTCGTATATCCAAAATTGGGAACCTCGAAGACCGGCACAGAATCGCTGACGAGGCCGGTGAGGCAGAACCTGTCGTCCTCGCCCGGAATCTTGACACGGGCGTCCGAAACGACTTCGATACACCTCACGATAGTCGTGCCGCTTGCAATGGCACTCGTATCAACGGTGATCGTGAGTTCCTTAAATTCACCGGCACCTAGAGGCCAAGGCAATTGAGCAGGGCTCACGTCCGTATCCGTTACAGAGTTTCCACTCCCGTCGAGAGTTCGTATCGCACTAATTTCAAACCCTGCGCTACCGATATTTTGGACTTTTAACGGCAAATAAACCACATCCTCACCGGGCGCAACTACGCCAAAGTTGCGATGATCTTCACGTACCTCCAACCAGGGTGCAGAACCAACTTCTATCTTGAGACCCTGCGGGATCGTAAAGTGCTGGCTCTCGTACTTGCCGTACCTGATGTGGATGTCTGCGTAGTAGGTTCCCACGAAATCTCTAGGGATACTCGTTATTCGAAACACTACCGTTGGCGATTGTGATGAACCAGCTCCAATATCCGGATACCGTATCCAACCCCGAACAGGATGGAGGTCAACTGGAGCGACTTGTTCCAGTTGGACATCGATGTGAATGGCCTTGGCGTTGCCCGTATTCCTGAGATACAGATAGAGATCACCCGTCTCACCACTCTGCAGCTTCAGGTCACCGCTGCCCACGCCTTTGTCTTCCCACCTTGTCTGAACAATGTCCACCTCGAAGACCGCTTTGAACTCACCGTCTGGAGAAATTGTCTTTTCAAATTGCAAGTCCTGAACATAGACGGTTCCGTTGATCGTGTAAGTCGCATTAACATTGAACGGCGCCCTCGAAACCGACTCAGCGTTAATGAGCATTGTGTAGCCACCGTCGCCATAACCACTTTCACCCGCATCCAAAATGTAATAATTCATGTCAGCAGAAATGTCGATGACATCGACGGATGTCGTCAGGACGGCGTGAACATTGCGGACATCTGCAGAACTCTTGAGCTTCAACTTGAGTCTTGCCTCCTCCCACCCCTCGATTACTCCGTCACCATCACCTGGATGTCCGTCAGTCCATTCGAATCCCTCGATGGACAGGGCAGTTCCTACATTAGGCACAGCGTCGATTTCCAGGTAAAACCGGTCAGAATAACTTGTCCTTCCATCAGTTGTTGTCGCTGCAACCTGGACAAGGTAGTTTCCGTCGACCAAAGGTCCAATCGTGTCAAAACCATCATTCGCCCCCCAGTTCTTTTCACCCGTCCAGTCTGCCCCACTTTTCTTCCACGTCGTAACCTGAAATCCCCGGTCTCGGATCTCGCCGGTGGTGGTCGCACCCACGTCAAACTTCTCGACTGTCAGATCTGTCGGATTAGCCGGATCAGTCGACCAGTTCTTGTTGATGCCGACGTCATAAGGGGTATAGGACGGGCTAGCCGTGGGCGGCGCAGGGGCGGAACTATCACATAGAAAATCCCAATCCTCGACCTCCCATTCCATATCAGCAAATCTGTGCTGGCTCCACAACAAGAATTTGTAATACGCGGAGGCTTCCAGGTTAAGGGACCCAGGTGCGCAGTACTGCCACGAACCGTTGTTGTAAGTCACCTCGAGTGTCTGCATGACTTTGCCCCCAACTTCAATCCCACCCTTCGCTACACCAACGTTTACTTCTCCGAAACCGACCAGCCCAATAGTCGCTTCTGGTGTAATTGTTGCACTCTCGATCCCTATTCTCCCGTCGGAAAGAGAGAGCGTGATATCGCCTGCAAGCCCCAGGCCCACATTGGCCCGCAGACCAAAGGTAACCGGCACAGGACCTACCATGGCCCCCCCCTGCACGAGAGGGATCGACTTCGAACCAGCGAGATCGAAGTCGACGCTGCCGACAAGTGACACCAGGTTCAATTGCTGATCGAAACCTGGCGCAAACTCCAAGGAATAATCTCCTGTGAACCAACCGACATCTAAATAACCACCGCCACCTAGTGGCAGCCTGTGATCGAACAGGGGATCGTCAATATCACCTTGAGCATTACCGGTCTCGTCGAGAATCTCACCACGTACCACGTAGGCAGGGCTGTATACAGTTGGCTGGCCGCCATCGGGGACCATGATCGTGAACGACCACCCCGTCTCAAATCCAGTCCACCGATTCGAAAAGTCGATGAGAGGATCCTCAAAAATGGCTGGATGCCATTTCCAGTTATCTGGTGTCGCAAAGCCCTTACCAATGTCTTTAATGAACGCGTCGATGGCGTAGCCACCTAGCACGTTATCCCTGCTAACGTCGCATCGCACACCTTCCTGCTGCGCCCAAGCGGGGTTAACCGAGAGGAGAGAAAGATCGCAAGCAGCCGCCAACATCCGTCGATCTTCCAGTTGCTCAAGAAACAGTTGGCGACGGTTGTAACCCCCGTGGTCGTAATGCCGTGCCAGGCCCGGTTGCAAATGCCGCGATCGATTCCGCGTGCCGCGCCCATTTCTCTTCAGACCGCTGCCCATCGTGAATACCCCCACTTGAACAGAAAAGAACGGCCAAAAAAGAAATAGTGGCCGTCAATCATAACACCAGCTTAAGCCGGCCATTATCAACCCCTGGCAACCGGGATGCAAGCATCTTCTATCGGCTATCAAGACCTGCAATGACGCCTTATTTGCCCCGGAAGTCCGGCTCGGGGACCTGCTTCAGCGCTGCGACACGGTGATCTTGCATCCGGGCAATTTCGCATCCAGCTTCAGGATCAGATCCAGCGAGAGTTGAGTCGTTACCGGGAGGGCGAGGCTCCCGCCGAGCCGTTGTTACGAAAAGCCGGCATTTCGCACACTGGCAAACACCTAATACCCCTCCGGTAAACACAAAAAACACATACCACTTGGGTTTCGGGAATCCTTGCCCCCACGAAGCAAGAAGATTAAGTCCTCATTCCAACAAGAAACTGCTTGAATAGCCCTGCAAAGCCGTTAAAAATAAGGACTTATATTATTCTTTTCTTTCATAGCGCGGTCTTTTTCTCCGCGCAGCGGGGGGGCACGAAATCACCATGCGTGGGGGATCCAACCGAGGGCAGCGCCGCAACCGTCGCCGCTTCACCAAGCAACCGTCAACCGTGGCACGGCATTACGACCGAGGAGGGTTCCAGCGCAAGCTATTGCTGGAACAACTGGAAGATCGGCGGCTGTTGTCAACCTCACCAATTACCGGCAAGACGGGCGACATTGTGCCGGTCGATTTGAAGTCGGCAGTCTCCGGAATAGATGATCTGCAGCAGAATTCGTTCGACGTGATCGGCTTCGACCATCTCTCCGACCAGAACGGATCGCAACGAACGCCTCTGACCGTAGACGTGAATGTCGCCAGTGGTGACCTGGAACTCAAGGATGGCGACACATCAGCCGGCTATATTGTCTTCTCCGATCGTGCCGATGAGAACCTGGCACCGTTCTCGGAAAGTGGCCTCCTGTACGTGGCACCCGGTACCGAGGACGGCTTGTCCCACGATCTGGATGCCGCGGAACCGGGATACCAGGGCTATTTACGCGTCTGGGTGCGGGCTGATGAGCCGTTGTTTCCCGTCGTTACCGGCGTCTCTCAAATCACCACTGCCCTTGATTCGGGGCAGGTCCCTGACGCACTGCATGTACAGTTCGAAATGCTTGATTCGGTCGTAGCTTTGTCGTCTGTGGAACAGCTGACGGTTGATTCTCGAGAAATCGGTGCGGCCGATAATGCTCTCCATTCACATGGCTGGCTCCTGGTCGACCGGGGTCTGGAAACCGCTTACTCCATCGAATTGAGCGACGGGATGCTGGTCGTCTCCACTGCGTATCACGCCGATCTGCTGGTCGGCAGCGGTTACTCGATGGACCAGGCCAATGGCGTCTCTGCCAGTACTGACTCGGTGGTCGACATCATGCGTCAGCAACAGCGTCTCAAATACCTGGGCTTCCCGGGGCAAACCTCGGACCTTGTTGTCAATGGTGTGATGGATAACGACACGCAGCATGCCATTGGTTTGTTCTCTGCCGTGGCTACCGACACGAGTCACCAACTCCTCGAGCAGTTCAACACCGACGGCTCGCGGTTCATCAACGAATCAAACGCTCCCCGTTGGGTCGACCTGGCTGACCCCTCGTTCG
>JAYGDH010000587.1:0-6332 GCA_046583055.1 Pirellulaceae bacterium
CCTTGATCATCGCCCCGCCGTGGACGAACATGACCACTGGAAACGTTTTCTTATCCTTAGGCAGATAAAGATCCAGCCTGCCGTGATTGCGACCATGCGAGGGCGACTTTGCGTACTGGATATTCTCCAGCTTCTGAAGATGCTTTGCATCGGAGCCTGGAGAGGCTGATGCCGGCGAGGTTTTTGTTTTCCTGTCCGCCGTGAACGCTACCAACTCCCCGGCATCCAGTTGCTGGTCCCGGTTTACGTCGTACCTCGGAAACACGTCACCACGCACCCCGAGTGGGACCTCTGATACCGCCAGCTTGCCATCACCGTTCCGATCAAATCGTTTGAAATTCTTTGGTAGGCCGTCCGACGCAACGGCCACCTGCGGCCCGAGAAACAGGAGGATGCCCCAGGACAACTGTTGCATGTTGGCCGCAATACACCTGGTCATGAGCCTCCCCCCCTCAATTAGACTTCCCGGACCGACTGTCAGTATAAACACCAGCTTCGTCGCTTGGTTCCGAAGATCAACGGTCGCAGGACTATTGCCCCGAGCCTCGTCTCGCCACTTCCTGGATTTCCTGCCATCGTCGTTCCCATTCCGCCTGCAGGCGAATCGCGATCGCGGGCTTATCTGCGACGCGATTGCGCGACTCGGTACGGTCATCAGCAAGGTCATAGAGGCTCCATGCTTGATCCTGGGATGCCGACACCAATTTCCAGTTGCCCATGCGAATCGCACGATTCCCCTCGTGGTGCCACCACAGGTATTCGCGCTTAATCGCCCCGTCTTTCTTGAAGGCCGGCACCAGGCTTCTGCCCGGTCGACGCGGTCCTTTTTCATGGGTTCCTTGTGATACCTGTTCACTACCTACGACGTCACGAAGCGTGGGCACCACGTCGATAACATGCCCTGGATCCCTGCGCAACTCTCCACGTGCCTTAATGCCGCGCGGCCAATGTACGATCAGCGGCGTGGCGATGCCCCCCTCATGAACCCATACCTTGTGACGCCGAAAAGGAGTGTTGGCAGTCGTCGACCACCCAGCGCCGAGGCACAGGTGCGAACCCGCCGACCCCATCGGAGCCGCCGCATCGTGACCATCTCCTCGCACCATGATCTCTGCGCTAGCCCCATTGTCGGAAAGAAATAGGATCAACGTATTGTCGATGGCCGACATCTTTTCCAGTTGTGCCAGGACGCGGCCGATTTCCTGGTCCATTCGATCCACCATGGCGGCATGAATGGCCATCTTGTGCGCCTGAAATGTCTTTTGCTCTGCCGACAGCTGGTCCCATGGCAGGGGCAATATCACCTCACGGTCACCAAGTATTTTCTGGGCTTCCGCTGCCCGCTCCGGATAGGGTGACCCGACGCCACTTTCCACAGCCGACAGTCGCCCGGCTACCAGCCCCAGCTGCTGGATTCGCTTCCAACGTGCCTCACGAATCTTTTCCCACCCCTGCTGGTAGCGTTCCAGGTTCCGCTTGATATCTTCTGCCGGCGCGTGCAGCGGAAAATGGGGCGCTGTGAATGCCAGGTAAGCAAAGAAAGGTTTGTCCGCATATTTCTCGTGGTGGCCCTGGAGCATCTGCAACATGTGTTCCGCTATGGCGGTGGTTCCATAAAAGCCGGACTCGCGTTTAACCGGCGGCAGCTTCACGTCATCGCGGAAACTGATGGTCGGATTGAAGAACCGATGCTGATCCCGCAGGTAATACGAACTGTGAAAACCATTACCCAATGGCAAGCCGTCGAGGTGCCATTTACCAGAGTGGTAACACCGGTATCCCTTTTCCGCCAGCGTCACGGAGACCAGGGGCGCCCATTGCGGACGCTGCCCGCGCCCGCCGCTGCGAATACCGGGCACCTTGTCTCGGCCGACCTGGTGAGGATAAAAACCGGTCAGCAGAGAGGCACGCGTCGGCCAGCAACGCCCCGTGTTGTAGAACTGGGTAAAACGAATCCCACCCGCTGCCAGCCGATCGAGATTCGGCGTGGCAATTTCGCCCCCGTAGCAACCAATATCGGAAAAGCCCAGGTCGTCGGCCATGATCAAAAGCACATTCGGAGGTTCACTCGCCGAAGACGCGCCAGCACACATTATGATCAGTGACACACTCAAGAGACGCATCATGTCAACTCTCCTCAAAACAACCAAACGCGAACACCGCTGGAACTGTAAACTGCCTGCATCCAAGATAACACCCGCACAGCCACATGGTAACCGGAATCCTGTCCGATCGACGAAACGTGCTTGTCGTAGAGAAGTTGCGGGCCCCCACTACCTTTGCCCCGGTTCACCGATTCTAATCGGGAAATAGCCGCCCGCACTTTTTTCGCCAAGGAGCCTCCGCATGTCCCTGCTCACCGCATCACGCTACCTGGTTACTGCGTCTGTCATTGCGCTTCTTTCGCAGGGCCTCTTGCCGGCAGAACCGATCAAGCATTCCTTTTTTGTGGCCGGGCCCACCTTCACTGGGATCATTGATGAAGATGGCAAGGAAACCTGGAACTCCGGGCGCGGCGGCGCACGCGATGGCCAGGTTCTATCCAACGGCAATGTCCTGATCGCCTGGGGTAACGAGGTTAAAGAACTGACCCGCGAAAAGAAAGTCGTCTTCCACTACGTTAAGCCAGCCACTTGCAAGGAACTTGGCACGGCCCAGCGCCTTCCCAATGGCCATACTCTGATCACCGAACTCGGCACCGCGCCGCGCCTTCTGGAGGTTACCGCCGAGGGCAAGATTGCCGTGGCGGTCCCCTTGAAGCCCGAAACCAATAATGCCCACATGCAAACGCGGATGGCCCGCAAGCTCGCCAATGGCAACTACCTGGTGCCCCACCTGCTGGCTTTCAAGGTCAAGGAATACACACCGGCGGGCAAGGTCGTGCAGGAGTTCCCCACCGACCTCGCCCACCTGGGAGGCCGGGCGGCCAAGAACTGGCCATTCACGGCAATCCGGTTGGCAAACGGCAACACGCTGGTGAATCTCACCAATGGCAACAAGGTCGTGGAAATGGATACCAGCGGCAAGGTCGTCTGGAAACTGACCAACGATGACCTGCCTGGAAATCCCCTTGATGACCCCTGTGGCGGCCAACGCTTGCCCAACGGAAACACCGTCATTACCAGTTACCACGCCCAGTCAGGAATCAAGATCCTGGAAGTGACCCGGGAAAAGAAGATCGTCTGGACTTACTCGGGCCCCCACCGGGCACACACTTTCCAGATCCTGACGACCAACGGCAAGGCGTTGGCGGGGCCGCTACTGAAATAGCCCGCTGACCCGGATTCTTTCACACGTTTCGACAAAGGCAGCGACTGATGAACAGCTTAATGAACGGGACAACGCGCGGTCTTACCCTGACCTTGACGGCCATTTTCCTACTGACGGCGACCGCTTCCAAGGCAACCGCCGAACCTCGCAAGTTGAATATCCTCTTCGTCATGGTCGACGACCTCGGTCCGGAATGGATTAGTGCCTGCGGTTCACAGTCGATCAAGACCCCTCACATCGACGCCCTGGCAAGCGGCGGACTACGTTTCCTGAATGCCTATTCCATGCCCCAGTGCACCCCGACCCGGGCGACGCTCCTGACCGGACAATACCCCTTTCGTCACGGTTGGTGCAATCATTGGGACGTGCCTCGCTGGGGCGCCGGATGCCACTTCGACCCGAAACACAACATGTCCTTTGCTCGCATCATGAAGACTGCCGGATATTCGACAGCCATCGCCGGAAAATGGCAAATCAACGATTTCCGAGTGCAGCCCGACATACTCAAGCAACACGGCTTTGACTCGTGGTGTATGTGGACCGGGTATGAATCGCAAAATAAGCCCAGTGCAGAACGCTACTGGGACCCTTACATCTACACCAGTCGTGCTGCCAGCAAAACCTACCAGGGCAAGTTCGGACCAGACATTTACGCGGACCATCTTATTGATTTCATGAAAGAGAACCGCGACCAACCCCTGATGATGTATTTCCCGATGGTGCTCACGCACGGGCCATTCGTTCATACGCCTTCTGAACCCAAGGCCCTGAGTAAGCTGGACAAGCACAAGGCCATGGTACGCTACACAGATAAGCTGGTAGGAAAACTCGTGGGGGCCATCGACGACCTGGGCCTTCGTTCCCGAACTGTAATCATCTTCACCACGGACAACGGTACCAGTGGTGGCCTGCGGGGCATCCTTAACGGCCGGACCGTCCGTGGCGGCAAGGCAAAGTTGACGGAGAATGGTCCCCGCCAGCCTTTCATCGTCAACTGCCCAGGCCTCGTCCCCTCGGGAAAGACCACGGACGCCCTGACCGACTTCACGGACCTGTTACCGACCTTTGCCGAACTCGGCGGCGCCACGCTTCCCAAGGACCTGATCGTCGATGGTCACTCGCTGGCGCCCGTCATGCTTGGCAAATCCCAGGACGGCCCCCGTGACTGGATCATGGCCATGGGATTTGGTCCCGCCCGCCTGGACGCCAGGGGGGTACGGCCCCGGCAAATATTTACGGACCGCGTGATCCGCGACAAGAAACACAAAATATTCGTTATCGACGGCCAGGTTACCCGTCTGCATGACCTGGCGCAGGATCCGACCGAGGAAGTGAACCTGATTCTCAGCACACAACCCGCTCACCTGGCCGCCCTGCACAAGCTCACCGCGGTGTTCAAGACGTTCCCCAAACAGGATGGCAGACCCCGTTACGACCCCACGGCGGCGCAGCCCTGGGACAAGAAAAGCACGGATCCCGGATTTCGATTTCGTGCTCCCTAGGCCAATTCATCGGGCGCCGGATATTCTTGTTGACCGTACGCAACCCATTGCTTACCATACGCTTGCTAAAAAGAGATTCTTGACTCGAAGTTGGCAACCTGCGGTTGGCCGCACGCCGACTCTACCGACTCCGGGGCGTTGGGCTTTTGCATCTACCCACCTTGAATCGATTGGACCTGTTTTATCGAACCTCGTTAGCCGCCTTTCCCGCAAGCCACTTTTGACAGTCGCTGCAGTCACCGACGAAACTCCGCCTAATTTCACACTCCGTTGCAACCCTATCGAGAAAGTCATCCGTCATGTTTCCCTTGAGACAACTCCCGGTACTGCTGGTTTCGTGTGCAATTTCCATTTCCCTGTCAGGCTGTTTTGGAGGCCGTGAGGTTGGAACCGTTGACGAGAAGAAAGAAGTATCCGCTGAACTCACTATCAGGACCGCGGACATCCACACCCTCGACGAACTCAGCGCCAGGCTCACTTCCAATGGTGGCAACATGATCCCCCTTTACGAGAGCGTCCCGGCTTTGCTAGCCGAGTACATTGGCAGCGACAAAACCAAACTCACCACGCTCAATGAGCAGTTGAAAAAAGAACATGTCTCGCGATCACAGTTTGGTACTGCCAAGTCAAAGACCACGGAACAGACGGTCGAAGAGGGTGGTGACGAAAATGTCAAGTTCACACTTGGTGACCTGGTGCCGATGGCCGACGCTGACTTCCCGCCGCTGGAGAAACTGCTCAGTGAGAATGAATGGTTGTCCAAGCCGGTGCTTAATTCCCTGGACCTGATGCGGGAACGACAGGCCAGGGAAGCGAAGGAGGCCAAACCCACCAGCATTGCCCAGATGCACAAATTAAAAAACACCTCGCTCGCCAATAACCTGAAGATCCGCTCCGCGCTTGGTTTACTGGCTGCCGTCGACGGCAGCGATGTCCAATACGATGCAACCTGGAATCGCCACACGGGCGCCGACGTGAAGAGTACCAATCCATTAATGATTAGTTCTACTGCCGAGTTTGATGTGGCGGGCCTCCTGGGCTTTGGTCTTTTCGGCTTTGACTGGACCTTTGCCCCCCATGGCAGCGAGGACTCCATCACGAACTGGGAAACAAGCAAGAATGGCTTGTATGACAAGGTGACACTGCGGGATGATTTGCTTTGGTCAGACGGGACGCCGATCACGGCTCACGACATCGCGTTTTCCTACAAGGTCATCATGACATCGAAGGTACCCGTACCGGCGGTGCGCAGCGGGACCGACCAATTGCTTGGTGTCAAAGCATACGATGACCACACGGTGGTCTTCTTCCACCCCGATCCATTGGCGACCAATGTATGGAACATCATGTTCCCGGTGATTCCCAAGCACGTGTACAAGGACTCGGTTGCGGACGATCCAACTCTCCAGACCAGTGCCTATCATGTGGAAAAGGACGAGAAGCCGGTCACCGGAGGTGCCTACGTTTTAACCAAGCGTGTACGAGGCCAACAAATTGTGCTCGAGCGTCGCAAGAGTTTCCACACTGTTAATGGCAGCCAGGTTCGTGACATTCCGCATT
>JAYGDH010000604.1:0-9051 GCA_046583055.1 Pirellulaceae bacterium
TATGGCAACGATGTCAACGCGAAACAACGCCATAACCTGCCTGGCATTTCGGTGCTGGACGATGCCGACCTGCTGCTGGTCAGCGCACGTCGACGGGTCCTGCCCAAGGCGCAAATGGAAGTGGTTCGTAAGTTCATCGAGGCGGGTAAACCGGTCGTTGGCATTCGAACCGCGAATCATGCTTTTTCACTTCGCGGCAAGGAAATTCCAGCAGGCCTGGCCGACTGGGAAAACTTCGATGCGGAAGTCATCGGCGGCCATTACACGGGTCACCACGGGGACGGTCCCAAGGTAGCGCTGCAGGTCGCCAAGGGCGCCGCGGCGCATCCGATCCTGCAGAAGATTGATCTCTCCCAATGGGAGGGACAGGGTTCACTCTACCTGGTCAGTCCGCTGGCCAAGTCAGCCACCGCCCTGCTGCACGGAACCATTCCCGGAAAACCGACCGAGCCGATTGCCTGGGTGAACACGAACAAGTTTGGGGGCCGTGTCTTCTACACTTCCCTGGGACACCCCGATGACTTCAAGAATCCAGCAACCAACCAGTTGCTATACCAGGCGATTCGCTGGTCCCTGGAAATGTCAAACAACCAGGCAACCACCTCCAGGTAAGCCAAGCTGGATTTACCTGGCCTGGACGGACACCCGGCGGGTCTGCCGGGCAGGTAGGTCCAGGGTAACCGTGAGCACGACCTGTTGGCCATCATCGGCAGCAATCGCGGACAGCAAGTGACCTCCCATGACCCGGTAATTCCCACGCGGCATCACGAAGCGGAGGCGGCAGCCGCGATAGAATTCTTCCAATCGGTTAATCACTTTCACGGTTTTCAAGGTTCCCGGGTCAGGCGTATCAACAGCGACCCGTTCCAACGGTTGAGGTGCCTCTCTTGCAAATGGAATCGGGGCCGTTTCGTGATCGAGGTAGGTACAGGAAACCACCTGGTTTTCCTGGAACCGGATAATTCGAAAACTCTCCGAATTAACCTTCCCGACTCGCCTGGTCGGCGTGGTCCCCATGTTCATGACCTTGGCGCCAATACCGTGTGCATCATGGATCAAGTTCACCTGGTGCTTATCCAGGAAGGACTTCACCGGAGCGTTGTGTTCGAAGGCATTGATCACCTTGCAAGCGACCTTACCCCGGGCCGAAAGCAGGGCATCGGCCTGGTCCAGGTTCACATGCCAGGGGTATCCAAAATTGAGAATTGACAGGTCTGGTCCATAATCGATGATTCCCACCGGCGAGCCATACCATTTCTCGTTTCCATGGAACTGGTGATTACCGAAGTTAATCACGTAGGGCACTTCCAGGCGAGCCAGTGCTCCGGAAATATAGGCCGGGTTCACCGCATTGCTGATCAACACCATGTCCGGTGACAGGATATTGATCACGTTGGCCAGGCGTTGCAGGTATTCCGCCTGGCACTGGGCCGATGTATCAAGATGTCCAAAACTGACAAACACCGGATCACGCGGAAACTCCTTCACCACGAACACGCTGCGTGGTGAGTGACACTTGCGGGTTCTTCTCCCGCCTTCCACGTAGACGGACAGGTCATAGAGTCCGTCAGGCATGTCAGCCGGCAATTGCACGACCACCTCGCGATCATAATAGAATGCGGCTAAGCGATCCTCCTGGAATATGACCTGGCGGGAAATCGTGGCTGAGCCCTGGCGACGGGACAAAGTCACGCGCTTGATCTCGGTATCAAACCCGAGAAAGCGAGCTCGAAAGCTGGTCCCGGGTTTTCGGATGGCCGGTTGGTTCAGGGCTGGAAACCGAAAACTCGAAATCCTGGTTTCCTCTTGCCGCACCAGGAAGATGGGTTCCAGGGAAGTCGTCTTGCCGTCCTGCACCTGGAAGGGTTTTGTTTGCACGCTCCGCCATCCGCTGGCACGTATTTCCAGCTGGTAACCATCACCCACCGGCAGCCCTACCAGCGCGGCGTGACCATTAAGCCAGTTACGTACCAGGGTATCCCGGATCACGACCCCATCGCGCGTCACGATGGCGCGCACGTCCACGAGAAACGCATTCTCTTCCCCCTGGACCTGGAACTGGATGTCACCAGTGGTCGCGGGAAGCGCCCGAAAAGCTTCAATGCGGCAACCGGTTCCATTGATAGAGGGTTGGTGAATCATGCGCACCCGGTGCAGGCCGGGGGGCAAATCTCTCGCCAGCACACGTTCCAGGCTACTCGACTGGGAAACCACGATGACCGGAGGCTGATCATCAACCGTGACCTGGATTTCTCCCAGGCTTGGCTTCCCGTAAGCGGGGACGGCATGGTTAGCAAGCCGCATGGCCAGGCCTGTCCCCTGGAACTGGAATTCAAGGGTGGCACCCGGTTTGTTTGTCACCAGGTGGCTAGTTTCTGCAAAGCGAAATCGATCTACCTGCCAGTCGTCGCTACGTGACACCTGCTTTTCATCGGTAGCAGAAATCCAGTCTGTGGGGACAATAGCGTCTGTGGCCTGAATACTGGCTCTCGATCCCAGCAGCATGGCAACCAGGACACACAACTTCCATTGAATTCCTATGCCGTTGTTCAGATCCACGGTAATGCTCCTGGCGTATGGCGTGGCGGTCATACCCGTGCCGGGTCATTCGTAATCCACGCGGTAGGTTTGAAGGATTTCATCATCAAGCGTGATACCCAGTCCCGGTCCGCTCGGCACCGCGACTCGTCCATTTTCAAGGGGGGGCAGGTTACTGACCAGTTTTCGCATGAGCGGCGAAGGGCGCAGGCAATATTCCACGAGGTCGCCGCCCACTGACGCCATCCAGTGCAACGAGGCCGCCAGGTTAATCCCGGTGCTAAAACAATGGGGCACACAGACAGTGGTGGTGCCGGCACACAGCTGGCTGACTTGTTGACAAACGGTCAGGCCACCACAGAAAGCGACATCCGGCTGCAGGTAACTCAAGCCACAGTCGATCAATCGTTCGAAATCATGGGATGTCACATCCCCTTCTCCCCCGGCGATGGGTACCGGCGACTCTGCACACAACTGCTTGTAGCCCTGCAGATCATCCTGGGACAAGGGTTCTTCCATCCACTTGATTCCCAGCGGTTGCAGGAGCCTGGCACGTTCCAGGGCCACGTCAGCGGTCCACTTGCAGCCCACATCGACCATCAGATCGCGATCATCGCCCAGTACATCGCGGGCGGCCTGGACATGGGCAACATCGACATCGGGGTCACGGCCAAAAACACTCCAACCGAACTTGGCTGCAGTTAATCCGAGATCGACGGCTTCCTGGGCCAGGGTCGCAGTTCCCGCGGGGTCATCTCCAAAGAGATAGCTTGCATAGGCGCGGATATCATCTCGCTGGCGTCCACCCATCAACTCGCAAACGGATTTTCCCAGCGCCTTGCCCTGCAGGTCCCAGAGTGCAATATCGACTCCGCTGATGGCATGAATGGCTGCACCTCGTCGACCATAGCGATTGGTGTGGTAGTACATGGTCTGCCACATTTCCTGTAGATCACCCACTTCCTGGCCCACCAGGATCTCTTTCAACCCGTGTCGACGTTCTGCCGAACGCGGAGCTTCGATGATAGCCTTGCAAACGTACGACTGGCTGGTCACTTCACCAACGCCCACGAGGCCATTATCGGCATGGACCCGAACAATCAATACATCCTGGGTGCCATCTGCGATTTCCTCGACATCGGGAATTCGCAGATGAATCGCTTCGACATCAGTGATCTTCATGATTTATCCTGAACTGGAACACCCGGCACAAAATTCCCGCGTATAATAATGCTCTTGTGACAAGACGTGGAGCATAACATGTTTGATATTGGAAACAATCATCAAGCAATGCCCATGGCCATCCATCATTTTTTCGGGGAACCGGTCGAAGCGCCGCTAACTTGAGGAACTCGTGACCATGCCGCGTGTGTTGATTGCTGAAATGAAACAGGAAACGGGTGTCTTTAACCCGGTACCTACACGCTACAACGATTTCCAGGTCGTCCGGGGCGAACATCTCCTGGAAACGTTACGTGATACACAGACGGAAGTCGCGGGAGCGCTGGATGTATTCCGGGAAGCATCGAACATCGAAGTTGTACCCACGATGGCAGCCTGGGCCGTCTCTGGGGGCTGTATTCCCACCACGGACCTTGACCGACTGATCGATGAAATAAGTGGCGCCATTGCTGAGCAGTCTGAAATCGATGCTGCCTACATCGTGCTTCACGGTGCCATGGCCGGAGAAACGGAAGGTGATCCCGAGGGGCTCCTGTTAAGCAGGGCACGAGAGATCCTGGGTGACATTCCCATTGTTGGATCGCTGGACCTGCATGCCATTTTGACCAGCCGCATGGTGGAAATGGCCGACATCCTGGTTCCTTATCATACATATCCACACGTGGATCACTATGAGACGGGCCGGCGGGCTGCCGGAAACGTGCTGACCATGCTGGCTGGATCCGCCCGGCCCACTGTCGCCCGAGTCCAGGTGCCCATGCTGGTTCGGGGGGACGAACTGATTACTGCCACCGGGAAATTTGGTGAAGCCATTGAAGCCTGCCAGGCCATCGAGGAGCAGAACGACGGCCTGGCAGCCGGGATCCTGATTGGCAATCCCTTCACCGATGTTCCTGCCTTACAGTCCAACGTACTAATCACCACGAACAATAACCAGGAGTTAGCCGATCGCGAGGCAGAACGACTGGCGCGCTTCATGTGGGACCATCGGGAGATTTTCCGGGCAGAGCTGACATCACTGGATGCGGCCATTGAAATCGCCAACTCGGATGAGGGGCTCACGGTTTTCTCGGACGCTGCCGATGCCACGGCATCCGGAGCCTCCGGCGACAGCAATGCGATCCTGCGGGGCCTGGTGCAGCAGGATTACCAGGGCAGGGCCTTGTTGTTAATCGTTGACAAACCGGCAGTTCAACAGGCACAGGCAGCGGGCGAGGGAGCCACACTCACATTATCCCTGGGCGGCACCCTGGACCCGGAACGGTTCACACCACTGGACATGGAAGTGACCGTACAACATCTGTCGGACGGTGACTTTCTTTATGAAAATGGTACCGTCGGCCAGGGGGGTGGCACGGCGGTACTGGTATCGGGCAATCTGCATATCGTGGTCACCTCGGAAACGGTTTTCGTGGTCGGCCAGCAGGTGTATAAATCGCAAGGCCTGGATCCGCGTAACTTTGACCTGGTCGTGGTCAAATCTCCTAACGGATTCCGACCTTACTACGACGCCATTACTTCCCGCATCGTGGCCGTGGATGTACCTGGTTCGACCAGTGCCAACCTCCATTCATTGCCCTATACTCAATGCGTTCGCCCTATCTTTCCGCTGGATGAGAATGTCATTCCTCCTTTTCCCCAGTAGCCCGAGTAATTGATCATGGCAAAGCACGTGGCCGGCGTGGCCGGCTATGAAAACGTGGATGCTTCGTACCTGCAGGATCGGAAACTCAAGCCGAGTGCAGGCTGGATCCTGTTATGGGCCCTGGGCGTTGGCGCTGTTATTTCCGGAGACTACGGCGGCTGGAATGGTGGTTTACTGGCGGGTGGTTTCTGGGGCCTGGCGGTGGCAACCTTCGCGATGGCCATCATGTATGTCTGCATGGTACTGAGTATCGCAGAGTTATCATCGGCCCTGCCGCATGCCGGGGGATTTTACTCGTTTACCCGTAATGCACTGGGACCCACGGGAGGGTTCATTTGTGGCGTCACGGACACGATTGAGTACGTGCTGACCCCGGCGGTCATTGTTTATTACATCGGGGGTTATTTGAATGCGTTACTACCCATGGTTCCCGTGGAAATCTGGTGGGTACTGGCCTATGCCCTGTTTGTCACCATCAACATCCTGGGGGCGCAACTGACGTTACGCTTTGGATTGATCATGACCGTACTGGCAATTGCTGTACTGGTCTTTTTCTACCTGGCAGTACTGTTCAGTGGTTCGTTTGATGTTTCGCTGCTGGCAGTCAAGGACCAGCCGGCCTCGCTCGGTGCCGTTTTCAATGGTGGTTGGGCCAGTGTCTTTGCTGCGCTTCCCTTTGCGATCTGGTTTTACCTGGCTATTGAACAACTCCCCCTGGCGGCTGAAGAAACTCATAACGTGGTTCGCGACATGCCCCGTGCTCTCATCCTGGGAATCGTGACACTCCTGGTCCTGTCCCTGTTCACGATGGTACTTAATAGCGGGGTAGGTGGGGGGGCGGAAGCCATTGGCAAATCGGACGCTCCTCTGAGCGATGGTTTCAAGGCAGTCTTTGGCGAGGGTTTAACAACCCAGGCATTCACCCTGATTGCACTGACCGGGCTGATTGCCAGTTTTCACACGATTATCTACGCCTACGGTCGAGTCCTGTTTGCGCTATCACGGGCCGGTTACTTTCCTCGCTGGATTTCCAAAACCAGTCGATTCCAGACTCCCCACCGGGCGCTGCTGCTGGGGGCAGGCGTGGGACTGGGATGTATTTTCATGATTTCCGGTCTGGACCGCATCGTACCGGCCAGTTGGCTTGGCGACGATCCCGTGGCAGATCGCCAGGCACAGATTGCAGGGACACTGCTTTACATGGCGGTTTTTGGTGCTGTCATTTCGTACTGCATGGTCATGATCAGTTACATCAAGCTCAAGATCACGCAACCCGATCTGCCACGTCCCTACCGCAGTCCACTGGGAATACCGGGAGCCGCACTGGGAGTCGCACTGTCGTTGCTGGCGCTGGTTGCTTGTTTTTTCCAGCCTGACTATCGACCTGCCGTGGTGGGAGTTAGCTTATTCTTGCTGGTCGCTATCCTGTACTTCTTCCTTTACAGTCGTCATCACCTGGTGGCCCAGGCCCCGGAAGAGGAAGTGGCCTTACTGGCCGAGGCAACGACGGAACTGGAACAATGATCATGATATATTTTTTCCGACAGAAGGAATTCAGTGATGAGTGAAGGCCCATCTTTAACCCGCGAGCAGTTGCAGCAAATGGTCAACGACCATGAAATCAACACCGTGGTGGCCATCTTTCCTGATCTATACGGTCGCTTGATGGGCAAGCGTTTTGATGCCGCTTATTTCCTGGAGAGCACCCTGGATCACGGTACGCATGCCTGCAACTATCTGCTCACGGTCGACATGGAAATGGAACCGGTGGGCGGCTACCAGTTTGCCAACTGGGATCGAGGCTATGGTGATTTTCATCTTGCGCCTGACCTGGCTACGCTGCGCCAGGCAAACTGGCTGCCCATGACTGCTATCGTGATCTGTGACGTAAACTCCGAATCGTCGCACGCGTTGTTGCCCATCGCTCCGCGATCGTTACTGAAATCCCAGGTACAGCAGTTATCCGAGATCGGTTATGCAGCACAAACCGCCTCGGAACTGGAATATTACTTGTTTGAGAACAGCTACCAATCACTGGGACGTGAAGGCTTCCAACAACTGGAGCCATCCAGCTGGTACATCGAGGACTACCATATGCTGCAGGGCAGCCGTGACGAGGTTTACAACCAACGGTTGCGACAGGCGTTGACTCTCAGTGGCATCCCGGTGGAATCTTCCAAGGGAGAGTGGGGTCGTGGGCAGCAGGAGCTGAACATCCGCCACGGCGAGGTGCTGGAGATGGCCGATCGCCATGTGTTACTGAAACAATGTGCCAAGGAACTTGCGCAGCAGATGGAATGCAGTGTCACGTTCATGGCCAAGCAATCGGACCAGATGGCCGGTTCCAGTTCTCACATCCACCTGAGCCTCTGGGACCAGGAGCAGGCAACGAATGTTTTCGTTGGGCAGGAAATCCTGGACTCGATCCGTTGCTCGAACACGTTCCGTTGGTTCCTCGGTGGTTGGATTGCCCATGCAGCCGAGTTCATGGTCTTTTATGCGCCCAATGTTAACTCGTACAAGCGATTTCAGGCGGGATCGTGGGCACCCACCATGCTGGCCTGGTCTCCTGACAACCGGACCGCTGGATTTCGGATCGTCGGAACGGCCTCTTCGCTGCGGATCGAATGTCGTATCCCGGGCGCTGACTGCAACCCTTACCTGGCCTATACCGCGCTACTGGCCTCGGGCATCGACGGCATCGTGAACAAGATCGAGCCGCCGGCGGCCTTCGACGGCAATGCTTACAACGCGGATTCCGGGCAATTGCCCACGGATTTGAAGACCGCCACGGAGTTATTTGCAGGCAGTGATTTCATACAACGGGTCCTGGGAGAAGACGTGACTGAGCATTACGCTCACTTTTTCCGGACTGAACAGGCAGCCTACGATCAGGCCGTTACGGACTGGGAACTGAAACGATATTTTGAGCGCATCTAGTAGCACGGATTGATCATGGCCATGGTATCCATCGGAATTACAACGTACGCCCGGGACGAGGAAGGCAGGTATTCTATACCTGGTCTTTACCTGGACGCCGTGCGAACCGCAGGTGGCATTCCCATCCTGCTGGCGCCGGGCGAGCCCCAGGTTGAATCGTTACTGACCCAGGTTCACGGTTTACTGCTGACCGGGGGTGGTGACGTGAACCCGGACCGCTACGGAAGCAGCGGGCACCCGGACGTTTATGGTGTCGACGAGGAGCGAGATACCTTTGAATTCCAGCTCGTATCGTGGGCCCTGGAACAGCAGCTGCCGCTACTGGGAATCTGTCGCGGCCTGCAGCTAATCAACGTGGCCCTGGGCGGTACGTTGATCGAACACTTGCCGGATGTCATCGACGATAAGACCGCGCATTGTCTTGTCCCACGTGCGCCGACAGACCATGCCATCGAACTGGCAGCCCAATCTCGCCTGGCCGGGATTTATCAGGAAACAAATTTTTCTGCAGCTTCATCGCATCACCAGGCAATCGATAACCTAGCTCCCGGATTAACGATTGTTGGCCGTGCCCCGGATGGCACCATCGAGGCTCTCGAGATGGCCGATCATCCCGAGCTGATTGCCGTGCAGTGGCATCCCGAGATGACATCGGCCACGGATCCCATACAACAACGGATCTTTTCTGCCTTCATTGAACTCTGTCGTTTACATCGTCACGATTAACCGGTCGGTGCCAGGCGATC
>JAYGDH010000250.1:0-12266 GCA_046583055.1 Pirellulaceae bacterium
CGACGCTCTTCCGATCTCATTCTTCAACGCCTGGATATTAAGTGTCGGGTTGGCAGGGGTGCAACGGGGGTCGTAAGGCCGTGCTGCCGAGGGGAATGGTTGCGGGTAACGCTGTTCGATTAACAGGGCTGGACGGGTCCTGCAGGGACCTGAAAACACTAGTTTCCCAGATTTTTCTAGTGAATCGTGTGATCCCGAGGGGAATCGCGCAAAAAGTTTGACTTCTTTTCAAAGCTGCACCAATATTAAGGTCATGCGGGGCTCGCAGTCACTCGGGAAAGCATTCGTTTAAGCATTTGAAATAAAATGCCATAAATCATTTTGAGTACGGGTTATCAAATTCAAAGGCGATGAATCGGTTGTCAAAGTGCCGATTCTTATAAAAATATCATCGAGAGCCTGATCCCTGGTTATCTGGGGGAATGCTTTCTGGCGAATGGAACCATGAATTTTCACGAAACGGTCAACGAATCATTGCTGAGCGCCTACCTGGATGGTGAGGTGACCAGCGAAGAGCATGCGCTGGTGGAGCAGTGGTTAATTGATAGCGCCGTTCATCGTGAGACATTGGATGATCTGAAACTGCTGCGGACCGATATGCAGCAGTTGCCAAACCATCAACTGGGAGAGGGTTTTGCCCGGAGCGTGCTCGAGACAGCGGCCAGTCAACAGCCGATACCAGAACCAGAACGTGTAGATCGCGGTAACGTGCAGGAACCGGTCAGTGCGGGAAAGACGGCCTCGTGGGTACGTGAACGATGGCAGGGATTGGTCCTGGCCCTGACCACCGCGGCAGCTCTGGTACTGGTCGTTCGATTATTGGTTCCCCTGCCCATGGGCAACGTGGCCACTCAGAACGATCCGGTTGGTAGCACGCCCAGCGAGGTCACGGGTTCCGATTCCGCTGCCGGTCAACAGGCTCCCGCAATCGCGACTAATCCGTCGGAGCCGTCACCAGGTCCGAAGGTATCCCAGGATCCCCCGGGTACGGCCACGGCCAATCCAGGAAGCGTGGAGAAAGTAGCTGTTACACCAGATCCCGTGAAGGAACCCACGACGCCGCCCGCGGAAACCAAGCCGGTTCCCGGAACAAGCAATCCCGTGGTATCAGTTCCGTTGCCAAAAGTGCCCGGGTTGGAACAACTGGTTGGTAACCGATTGCTGTTTGTGATCGAGGTAGCGGTTACGCCGGAGGGGATCAAGAATCGTACCCTTGACCAGCTCCTGATGAATCATGGCATTGTTTACGATCGTGCCATTGAGGTGGATCGTCCGCTGGAGCAATCCATCCTCAAGAGTCGATACTTGAAGGGCGTGGTTACCAAGCGGGATAACAAGAATGACAACTACATGGATGTGGACCTGATTTACGTGATTTGCAATGGCCAACAGATAGATGACACCACGGCGTCGCTGACCAATTTCCCCAGGGAGATTACCGGGCATCGTTTTAATCTTGCGATGTTGCCCCATGAGTTGCAGACGTTCAAGTCCTTGAACGAGGCGGTAGCGAGCCAGTGGAATAAGTCCGGCAAAGACAAGGAACAGGCTGCCAAGGTTTTCAAGGCCCGTGCCGGGCGTTTGCTGACCGATCTTGTCTTGCTCAGTCGTATTGCCCGTCCGCTGGGAACGACCGCTGTGCTGAAAGTAGATCCGGTTCCCTTGCCCGAGGAACCGCCAACGCGTCCGAAACCCCGGCAACCCGCCCTGCTTCCCGGAGATGGTGGCGCAACGATGCAGTGTGAAGTCCTGTTCGTGGTGCGGCACCTGCCGCCGGCCCAGGACCGCTAGTCTCGCCTGGTTCCCAGCACTCTATTTTGGGAATAGCTGGCTTTTTCGTTCCTCGTCCAGGGAACTGGCATATTCACTGATCTCGTACGCTTCCATGCAGCGAACCTGGTTGCCACGTGTTTCTCCGTAAGCAGCGATCAACGCTTCCCGATGTTTGTCACTGCGCCACTCTATGTACTGTTGAAACGTTTCCCGGAGCCATGGCAAACGTGAATCTGGATCCGTCGGTACCGAATCAAAGTTTCCCTTGTTGTACGGGAGGAATTCGAATACCTGGGAAACGTGCTGGGACACCATCTCGATGATGGTGTCCAGGTAAGGGTCGATATCGATAACGGCATGAGCTTCCAGAGCCGTAGGCTTGGTGAAAGGGTCCGTCATGTAAGCGACGACAGGATCCTTGCCCAGGATCGGGACTTCGGGAACGACCAGTGGGACGGTTACCAGGTAGGATGCATCCTGGACAGCCTGTCCGACCGCACGATGATCTGGGTGGTAGTCACAGGTTCGATGGGTAACTACAAGGTCGGGTGCGAAGGTGCGGATCTCTCGTATGATGGCTTCCCGAACCTCCAGTGTCGGTTGGAGTTGGCCATCGGGAAAACTCCAGACGTCGTAACAGGCCCCGATGACATTGCCCGCTGCCGCCGCTTCCTGGCTTCTGCGTTGAGCTAACTCGGTGGCAGGCATCTCGTGGTGACCAGCTGCCCCGTTGGTGACGGAGACCATTTTCACGACGTGTCCACGCTGTGCATAGATTGCTGCCAGGCCACCCGCATGGAACTCCGCGTCATCCGGATGTGCACCGAGTACCAGTAATCGGAGGGGTTGGTCAGTCATGGAAAGATGCTCGTATCTGGATTTAGCGAACGGTATTATTCGTTCCCAGCAGTTCATTAAGGGCCCGGTTTGCGACTCGAACCACGTACTTGTTTTGCTTGTCTTGCAGTGCCATCTGGAGATCCTTGATCACCGGCCGAGCCTGGTCGTCGATTTCATCCAGAACGATGGCGGCATTCAAACGAACCCACTCGCGTGGACTCTTGAGGTGTCGAACCAGGATGGGAAGAGCAGGAGCAGGTTCATTCATACGGCAGAGTGCTCGCGCGGCGGCGATGCTGACGCTGGGCGAAGGGTCCTGGAGCACTGCCCGGACCGCTGCTTGATGCTGACGGGCGCCGGCCGCTAGGTTTCCCAGCCCGATACAGGCCCAGTAACGAACAGCTGCGTCGTGGGCGTCGATGCCTTGCAATAATTCCGGGATGGCATCGATTCCCCTGAGACTCAGGCCAGCCGTCTTGCGTAGTTGCTGGACGAGAGATTCTCCCCCAGGTTGGCGCAGGATGGCGTAGCGGCTTTTGAACTTTTGCTCGCGAAGTACGATTTCCGGTTCAGGCAGAAGTCCCAGGTCCCTGGTATCCAAAACCCATTGCAGGTGAGCTTGTCGCAATCGAGCAAGGATCGATTGGTGTGCTCCGGAGGCTGCCAGGTTATTGATTTCGTGGGGATCGTTCTGCAGGTCGTAAAGTTCTTCGAGAGGCTTGTGATCGGCCATGAAACGGGCGGCAGCCGGCGGTAATTGTCCCAGCGCATGCACGCGTCTCAGTTCGCGCATGGAGGCACCTTTTTCGGGGGTGTTCATGTACTGGTAATAGGCCTTGAATGGTTCGTAGTTGCGGATGTACTTGTAGCGCTGATCACGGACTGCCCGGATGATGTCATAGCGTTCGTCCATGCGATCTCGCGCCCCGTACACGTACTGACGCGGAGCAGTTAGCCGGGCACCAAGAAATGCACGCCCCTGCATGACCCGGGGAATCTTGATTCCTGCCAGGTTGAGGAGTGTTGGAGCCAGGTCGATGAGGCTGACCAGTTCGTTATTAACCGTTCCCGGTTTTCCCTGGTTCCCGACTCGTAGCGCCTCGGGAATTCGCACGATTAGCGGAACATGCATCCCGGAATCATAGAGCCAGCGTTTTCCACGTGGTAACCCAATCCCGTGATCGGACCAGAAGATCACGATAGTATTATCGGCCAGGCCATCTTCCTTGAGTTGCTCCAGCAGGACTCCTGCCTGGCGATCCATTGCGGCAATCAGGTTATAGTTGCGAGCCCAGTCTTTCCGCGTGACAGGCGTGTCACAATAATAAGGTGGTAAGGTCGTTATCGTGGCCGGTTCCAGGACCAGTTGCCTTGGTAGTGCCTTGATCATTTGCTGATATTTGTTGTCTGATGTAATGGCACTTTCATGGGTCGTGGTGAAATTGAAGACCGCAAAAAAAGGCTGGTCCGGATCCGGTCGATTGCGCCAATGGCCTCGACTACCAGATTGATCCCAGGCCTCGGATGGAACCTTGAACTGGTAATCAGTCTTGGAACGATTGGTGCAATAATAGCCGGCACTGCGGAGATATTGCGTGAAGCATTTAATTTCTGCCGGCAGCGTTGCCTGGCAGCGCATGTGTTGTGTTCCCAGCGTGGTGGGGTAAATGCCGGTGATCACCGAGGAACGGCAGGGCGCGCAGACGCCAGCGACAACAAATGCGTGTGAGTAACGCACACCTTCGCGTGCCAGTTGATCCAGGCGGGGAGTTTTGGCATGGGGATCCCCATAGCAACCCAGGTGGGCACTGATGTCTTCCGTACTGATCCACAGGATATTGGGGCGCCTGGCATCGGCTGCCAACGTGCTGAGTGTTGTGCACCATCCGCAGAGGCTAACCAGGATGAACAGTCGGAGTCGTGACCAGCGACGCTGCGACAGACAGGAATCGTGCATGGTAAGTATCTCCAATCGCAAAGAAAATGAATCATCGATTGGTTTAGTATACTGCAATCATGTGGAATTCGAAGTCAGTCGCAGCGTGCAAATCGTCACCTTTGACAAGTCATTTATTCAAACGCCTGCTCCCAGAGCAGGGTCAGTAAGGTACCCGTTTCCAGGATCAGGTCATTCGTATATCGCTCGGTATGCGGTCGTTCACGGACAAAACCGCGTTCGTTAACGGTTAGCAGCCGGGCTAATTCAAGATCCTGCTCGCGAGCACTTTCCAGTGCAATGGCAGCTGCTGAAATGGGACCACTGGCTTCGATAACTCGCTTGAGTTGTCCGGATTCGATGTAATACTTGGCCATGATTGTTCTCCTGCAAGGGGTGACGGGAAAGTGGTTGATCGTTTCGTGTGGGGAGGCGTGAATGCCCTTGCCCCTGTCTCTTGTTAATGAGTATCGAGGGGTGTGTGACACGTTTGGTCCAGGGGGCAAAAAAAAATGATAAAAATTCAATAACAGCGAAACCGAGGCTTGATTGAATCATTGCAAGGGGTTGTGCCTTGGGGATTTAGGAGTTTTTTTTCAGCCAGGCACCGGAACTTTCAGTCCGCTCGGTTGTTGGTAAGATGCAAGGGGTACTGGTTTACCTTCTTGTGAGGTGGCTGCCTTTTGATTTGATGAGGAGTGGCTCCGATGACAACACGAAGATGGTCCCGTAAGGTCCAGGATTGCTGCCTGGCAATTACGCTGTGCATTTCGTCAGGAATCTGCCAGGGTGCGGATCCGCCGGTATTCTCAGGACCGCAGCCTGGAGAGAAGCTGTCAGACCTCCAGGTGCGAGGCCTGTTCGGTGAATTGGCTGGCAAGGAACTGAACCTGCTCAAGGAAGCTGGCACTCGGCCGACGTTATTCATTTTTGTTCACGAGTTAACACGTCCTGGAAACAGCCTGACGCAGGCCTTGATGCGTTACGTGGAGCAGCACCCGAAAGAGCTTTATGGCAGCTTGATTTTCCTGGGTGATGACCTGACTGCGCTGGAAGGACGGCTGAAACGTGCTCAGCACGCGTTACCTAAAAAAGCTCCCGTGACGATTTCCCTGGACGGCAAGGAGGGGCCTGGATCTTATGGGTTGAATCGGAAGGTCACGTTGACCATCGTGTTTGCCAGGGACCACAAGGTTGTCAGTAATGTCGCCTTGATTTCACCCAGCCTGCAGGCGGACACCATGAGGATTCTCAAGCCCGTGGTGAAAGTCATCGGAGGTAAGATGCCCACGTTGGCAGACCTGAGTCCCCGACGTCCGGTTGCCAGAAAACCGGGGACCCGTCCAGCGGCCGGGGCGTCGAAGCAGAAGATTGATTTGCGCCCGCTGCTGGGTCCAGTCATTCGCAAGGAGGCCTCGGCAGAGGAAGTGGAACGTGCTGCCCAGGCGGCAGAAAAATATTTCGTAAAACATCCGGATTTTGCTCAGCAGGCAGGGCGTGCTGCTCGACGGATTATTGCTGCCGGCAAGTTGGGAAACTACGGTACCGAGGCTGCTCAGCGTTACCTGAAAAAATGGGCCGCGCAGTTTCCGGAACCGATCAAGAAACCACCTGGAGAACCGGAGAAATCCAGTGGAACTCGCCAGCGTGGGCAGCAACCGGATCGCTAGACGGTTTTTCGCAGTCGCGCGGCGGTTGAGTTGCCGGGGCTTGCGCATGATGATTGAAAGTAGTTGTGGACTGGGCAAAGGTCTCTTGGAGTGATTGATTGTTGAATTGTTACAGCATTTACCTGGCAGTACTCATGGGTGCTGCACCAACGGAAACCGTTCATTTTGATACCCAGGTTGTGCCTGTTTTGACCAAGGCAGGTTGCAATGCGGGAGCCTGTCATGGAGCGGCAGCGGGTCGAGGCGGCTTTCATCTTTCACTGTACGGTAGTAATCCTGAAGCGGACTATAATGCTATTGTTCGGCAACGGGATGGGCGCCGGGTGAACCTGTCGCAACCGGCGGCCAGCCTGTTGTTATTGAAACCTACCGGCCTACTGGATCATGGGGGTGGTTACCGCCTGGACCCGGAGAAGGCAGGAGCCAAGCGTTTGTTGCGCTGGATCGAGCAGGGTACTCCCCGCGGTCCTCCCCGACCCTTGGTTCGGTTTCACGTGCAGCCTTCAAGTTACCTGGCCAGGAAGCCTGGCGAGCAGGTGGAGATCCGTGCCTGGGCGACGTTTGCGGATGGTCAGCAGCTCGATGTCACCGGCTGGACCGTCTTTACTCCGGAAGATTCATCTGCAGTGCAGATAGATTCGGTTACATCACGGGCCACCTTGTCACGGCGCGGACGTCATGTCGTGGTTGCGAGGTATTTGGATCGCGTGGTCCCTGTGCAATTCACGGTTCCCCTTTCGGACGAGCTGGTTGAATTGGCGTCTGCCAGGGACGAGAGTTTTATTGATCAACAGGTACATGCCACGCTGGAGCAATTGCGGTTACCGGTTTCTCCCGTGGCTGACGATGCGACGTTGGTGAGAAGGCTGTACCTTGATTTGACAGGTCGTTTGCCGACACGTGAGCAAGCCCGCAGTTACCTGGTAGATAAAAATCCAGCGAAACGGGAATTACTGATTGACCAGTTACTCAAGTCACCACAGGCTACCGATTACTGGACACTATATTTTGCCAAGTTGTTGAGGATTCGTTCTCAGCCGAAGGATAGCATCGGGGCAAAGACTTACCATACCTGGCTGCATCGCCGGATTCAGGATGGTACGTCCTATGCCGAGATGGTTCGAGAGCTGTTAACGGCCATGGGCGATTCTCATCAGAGTGGTCCGGCGAATTTTTTTCGGGCAGCTGGAGATCCACGTGCACGGGCTGAATTGGTAAGCGAGTTGTTCATGGGAGTTCGGCTGCGATGTGCAAATTGTCATGACCATCCACTGGATCGTTGGACCCAGGATGATTACCACGGACTGGCAGCGATTCTTGCTCCCCTCCAGGTGGGGCGGATGATCTCGTTCAAGGCAGGGGCAGAGGTGACCCATCCGAGGACGGGCGAGGCTGCCCAGCCCCGGATTCCGGGAACGCGTTTTCTGCCAACAGCCCGGACCGGTCGGGAAGCGCTGGCTGACTGGCTGATTGCCCCGGAGAATCCTTATTTTGCACGATCCGTGGTGAATCGCTTGTGGAAGAAACTAATGGGTCGGGGCCTGGTGGAACCGGTCAATGACATGCGAGCCACCAATCCTGCCACGCATCCTGCCTTGCTGGATGCCCTGGGAACTGAATTTCGTCAGCATGGTTACTCGTGGCGTTATATCGTTCGTACCATTGTCAGCAGCGAGGCTTATGCACGTAGTGCCCTAACCCTCCCGAAGAACCGGGCAGATGACCGTTTTTATTCGCATGCCCTGGTACGTCCCCTGGAACCAGAGGTCTTGATGGATGCCCTGGTTGATGTGACGGGAGTTCCTCATCGTTATGCGGATTTGCCATTGGGAACGCGAGCCGTCACGCTGTTTGATTCGCGTCTTCCTTCTCCGGAACTCGATATCCTGGGGCGTTGCTCGCGAGAAGAAAGTTGTGAAGAGGGAACACTGGCCTCGGCGACAGGAGGTTTAACCAGGAAGTTGCACCTCGTGAATGGCGAGTTGATTAACAGGAAGATTGGCCATCAGCAGGGCTACTTGAACCAGTTGCTTGGATCCAGCTTATCCCGGGAACAGATCGTGGAACGGTTGTATCTTGCCTGTTTCAGTCGTGATCCAACGGAACTGGAAAAGGAACACTGGAAACAGCAATGGGACCAGTCGGCCGTGGCCGCCGAACGCCAGCAATGGTTTGAGGATTTGTTCTGGAGTTTACTGGCCTGTCGAGAGTTTGTTACGAATCACTAGCAGCAAGTTGGACTTGTCGATAACGATCGTGATCCAAGGACACATTTCATGAGAAAAAACGGAAGCACTTCCTGTGACTTTGATCGACGTTGCGACGGTGTGTCACGACGTGCTGTATTGCAGGTTGGAGGACTGGCGGCTCTTGGCCTGGGGATTGGCCAACTCCAGGCGGCGGTAGGGGAGAGGGATTCCTCGCCATCTCCCAGGGCCAAGTCATGCATCCTGATCTGGCTGGATGGCGGTCCCAGTCACCTGGAAACTTTTGACCTGAAACCCTCGGCGCCCCTGGAAGTCCGTGGTCCCTTGAAGGCGATTCAAACAGCGATTCCTGGCGTGGCATTAAGTGAGTGTCTTCCTCGACTGGCCCAGCGAATGAAGCAAGTTGCCCTGGTACGGTCCATGACTTCACCGCTAGGAGAACATAATCTTGGAACGCATTACCTGATGACCGGTCACCGGCCTTCCCCGGTCCTGGAGTACCCGGTTCACGGATCGGTTGCGGCCTATCTGCGACAGTCTCAGCAGGCGATTCTTCCAGCACATATTGCGGTTCCCGATTTTCGCGTGGGTGGTTCCAAGATCAGCGGGCACGGTTTCCTGCCACCGGCGATTCGGCCGTTTGCGGTGGGTGGTGATCCTGCCAAACCCGGATTTCGCGTGCGTGATCTTGAGTTTTATGCGGGTATCACTGCTGAGCGCATTAGGCGGCGGCAGTCATATCTCCAGGAGTTGGATCGCTTCAGTGGACTCGTGGAGGATCGAGGTGCTGGCAGCAGTGATCCGGAATTTGAACAGGCTTATCGATTGATTACTTCTTCGCAGGCCAAGCAAGCCTTTGACCTGGGTCAGGAACCTCGGCGAGTAAGAGATCGCTATGGGAGCCGGACGATCGGTCAAAGCTGTCTGCTGGCTCGGCGACTGGTAGAGCGTGGTGTTTCATTTGTGACCGTTAATCACCATGGTTGGGACACTCACGATAATCTCTACACGCGTTTAAAAGAAGGTTACAACGGAGCCAAAAAACCGGTTGGCTTGATTCCGTCACTGGACCTGGCAATTAGTGCCTTGCTGGATGACCTGACTGAACGAGGCTTGCTGGATGAAACGCTTATCGTGGTGATGGGTGAATTTGGGCGGACCCCGAAACTGAACACAGCCGGTGGTCGCGATCATTGGCCGCGCGTTTTTAGTCTGGCCCTGGCCGGTGCTGGCATTCGTGGAGGTACGATCGTCGGGTCCAGCGATGCGGTGGGGGAAAGTCCACGAGATCGTCCTGTCACTCCCGCGGAACTAGCGGCAACAATTTATACCTTGCTGGGTATTTCTCCCCACCATGAATTGAGAACGACCGATGGTCGCCCGGTTCGTCTGGTGGCCGAGGGAAGCGAACCCATTGCCGAGATTCTGGCATCCTGAGTGGTTCGAGGTGGTAGGTTTTGTGGTTGCCGGGCTCCAGGCCCTGGCGTTCGCCCCGGCTGTATTTCAATCCCGGGGTTCACCGTGGTCCCGGGATCGTACGGCTGCAAAAGGTGGATTGCACAACGATCAATAGTCGTTTGCCGTTACAAACGTCATAATTTCTCATGTTTTTCACGGAGCAGCTGTGTTTTTTGGTATAGGTGGTGGGCTAAAGTGGTTGTTTTGTTTGTTGAAAAAAGGTTATATTGAGCCTTCCAGCCAGATGAGCTCAGGTTCCCAGGGATGGCGTTCTGCGGTCCTCTCGTTTTGCTGGTTTTGATCTTATCTAGTGAAACAGGTTGTGTTGACTGATTCGAGTCAGGCAGAGATTTCGGCTTTTAATTCAGTTTTGCGGAATTATTAGGCGAGTGAATGAATCTGTTAGAAGGGTTTAGATCATTGCTTGTGTCATTGCCCCGAGTTGATGGGGACAAGGGACAGGATTGATTCGTTAAAATAGGTGCCATGCAGACCTTGGTGGGACGATTGGTTTCGGTTCAGGTAAAAGGCTGGATTGATTGTCTGGGCGGCTAGGATTTCAAGGGTTTGTTCTTGGCAGGTTGTAGTGGAATGGTGTTAGCCGGAAGGTCTAACATCACGATAGTTACTTATAGGTGGTTGGTTCTCAGGAAGTCACGGAATCCAGCTCACCGTAGTTTACGAAAGAGAGAATTCGATGCGTAATAGCTTTTTATGGTTAGGTGTAGTGGCGTTAATGGTTTCCTCGCTTGGCTGCGGTGCCAAGAGTGAGGATGTGAACCCGGTAACAGGCAAGATTACCTACGATGGCAAACCGCTGGCAGATGCCCGAATTCGCCTCCAGGCCATCAATGCTGGTGCATCACGAGTTTACGCATGTGACTCGACCGCTGACGGCAGTTTTGCAATTGAAGCCGTTTATGCTGATGGGACAAAAGAAGGTGCTCCGGTTGGCAAATACAAGGTACTGGTCGGCAAGTTCGAGAAAACAGCCGCTCCTGAAACCTCGGATCCGGATGCGGATGAAGCTGAGGAGCTGAAGATGGTTGAACAGATGGAAGAAGGTGGCGCGGATCCGACTGAATCAATGAGCGCCAAGACTCAGATTAATGAGAAGTTCAATAACTCATCGACGACTCCGTTGGAGTTGGAAGTCGTGGCAGGTGAGAATACGTTCACCATCGATTTGAAGGCTGACGGAACAGGTACGATTAAATAACCTGCTGGGTTTTCGTTGCGAATCAAGCCGGCCCTCAGCCATGCTGTGGAGGGTCGGTTTTTATTGCGCCAGTGTATCGCGAGCGCTCTGCTAACCGACCTCCACGCCAGGTATTTAGCACGTTCATCGCTGGCGCTGCTGGGAACGGCGCTGCATTTATCTTGGCCTGCCTGGGCCTGGGCCAGCAGCCATGGCCCCGAGTAAAACGCGACCTAGCGTTTACCGTTCAATAAGACCGTATCCCCGTGGCTGCGAAACCATTGCTCCATTTGTTTTCGCAGTCGATCCAGGCGGTTGGCATGCGCGGTATCGGTGGACAAGTCGTTCAACTCATGCGGATCGGCCTGGAGGTCGAAGAGCTGGTAGCGATCAAGATGGGGATAGAAGATCAGCTTCCAGCGGTCGGTACGTATCATCCGTTGGCGATCGTAGAAGTAAGCAAAGGCCGTCTGCCTCGATACAGCCGGTTTTTCACCGCGCAGGATCGAGGCGAAACTCTGTGCAGTGACCGTTGCCGGGATATCGATTTCGGCAAGTTCGCACGTCGTGGGAAACATGTCCCGGAGATAGATACAGGCGGATGATCGGCGGCCCCTGGGAATGCCCTTGCCCGCGATGATGAATGGAACGCCGACGGTGTGTTCGTACATGTTCTGCTTTCCCAGCAGGCCATGGCTGCCGATCGCCAGTCCGTGGTCGCTGGTGAAGATGATGATTGTGTTGTCGCGTCGTCCGGTTTCTGTCAGCTTCTGGAGGATCCGACCGATTTGCGTATCCATGTCGTCGATCACGGCATAGTAGGCGGCAAGTTGATCGCGGATGTCGTCTTTGGTGCGCGGCAGTGGCAGCAGTTGCTCGTCACGACCTTTGGCATTGCCGTGATCGAACGGATGTCGCGGTGCGAAGTTCTTCGGCAAAGGAATTCGAGCGGGATCGTATTTATCTTCGCAGCCCGGTGGGATCACGAGCGGATCGTGTGGAGCGGTAAAGTTCACGTGTAAAAAGAACGGCCGACTAACCTCACGTTCGAGCAGTGCGATGGCCCCGTCGGCAATGTAGCGGCTTGTTTCGCCGACAAGACCGATGCCTTTCTTTAGTTCAGGCTTGCCATCGCGGGTTTTGAACGTCCACCCGCGATAGCCAGTAATGAGCCGACCGTGGCG
>JAYGDH010000362.1:0-6613 GCA_046583055.1 Pirellulaceae bacterium
CCCGTATTTAGCCATTTGCCAAAGGCTCGGCAGCACTGCTCGGTCAAACCGTCTCATCTTCAGCCAAGAAGTCGAGCCAATGCGTGTGCTCAAAGAGATCGTCCAGGTCTCTGGCCGATGACTGGCTGCCGCGAGCGGGCCGCCTGATCGACTGCAGCGCCTCGTCCACGCGCTGATAGTAAGGCGTGTTGTCGAGATGGCGACTGGTTCCTGGTCGAGAGATGCTTGTCTTGGACTGGTCGATGCGTTTGATCCGGGCCTTGTGAAATTCTGGCCAGTCCATCACCACGGCAGCGGCCGTTGCCTGTGCTGGCCCCTCACCTTCACCACTTGCCCGCTGGTTCAGGTAGTTGATCACCCAGAGTGCATCCAGCGGCGTGGCATGGGCATCACGGTTCACATCCAGGAAAGGCTTGACGATTCCTTCCGGTCGCGCCTTGGCCAGTGGATGGCTGCCCTGGCTGTTCATCGTGTTGATGATCCAGAGTGCATCGAGCGGCGTGACTGATTCGTCATCGTTGACATCCAGGGGTTCCCGGTAGTTGTACCAGCTGTAGTCGGTATCCACCTGCAGCGTAACAGTGCCGATATTGCTGTCGACCGTGCCATCGTTAGCCCGGTAGGTAAAGGAGTCGGTCAGGTTGAAGTTGGTGTTGGGCGTGTAGCTGTAGGAACCATCTGCGTTGACAGCCAGTTGCCCATGAGCGGGATTCGTGACAACGGTGAACGCCAGGTTGTCCTGGTCAATCTCCGTGATCAGCGAGGCCAGGCCCTGGGCTGCGTCTTTTTCGAAGACCGAGTTTTCCGGTGGCTGGTAAAAGGCGTCTGAGGCGACCGGGTCATCATTAACACCCGTAACGGTAATTCGCACGGTTGCGGCAGCGGTGGTTCCCAGCCCATCATTGACCGTGTAAGAGACGGTATCTTCCACGGAACTGCCAACGGACAGTGCTTGCAGGCTTGCCGGCGGAACATAGGTCAGCTTGCCGTTGGCCTCGAAGGTCGCTTTACCTCCCAGCGTGGTGTCCACTTCGCCCGTGGTTTCCAGGTTCAGCGATCCGTCGCTCCCTGGATCGTGGTCGTTGGCCAGGATGCCAGCGGGCTCGACGGTCAGCACCGAATCTTCATCAATACTGTAAGCATCGTCGTCGGCAGCGAACAACTGGTCCCGTAACTGTTCAGCAGCGGCCTGGGTCCCGGCACTGGCATTTACCTCCTGCAGCCTGGCGACCAGGGCAACCAGGTCGGCATAGGTGGTCAGGCCATCGGCATTAAAATCCCCGGCCGGATTGAACTGGCCCTGGGCACTGTTGAAAACGGCCTCAAATGCCTGCACGTCCGTTTCGTTGTACTGACCATTGAAGTCCAAGTCTCCCAGGCCTGCCCCGACGATGGTCGAGGTAAAGAGTCCCGGTACGCGCTGGATATTCGAGTTGCCGGTTGGTTCGAAGGAGACGATCGTGGCGACATTGTTGCCGTGAGGCACGTTGGAATAACCGTACTTGAAGAGGTCCCGGTCATGTGCCGCGGCCTTGCCCTGGCCGTCGTTCACCATGTCCATGATCTGCCCGTCCGTGGTACCGGCTGGCAGGTTCAGGAAGACATGGACGTTGTTGGCAGTCTTGTCGAGGGAGCGAACCACCAGGTCCCGGTTCTCGTGTATGGCCTCATCCCAGGGTTCAAAGCTTGCCACGGTTGAATCGGGTGGCAGGCGGTCAACGTAGATTACCTTCTTGAAACTGCTGAAGACGCCGGGTCCGTTGTCCGTGCGATGCCGAAAGGCGCGGGCTTCCAGGAAGTGGTTGCCTTCTTCCAGTTGCGTGACATCGATAGTCTGCAGGAACTCACCATCTCCCTGCCACCCTGTGTCACCCAGGCCACCCGGCCCGATCAGCGGACTCGATTTTTGTTCGAATTGCTCGAATCCATAAACGACACTGTCCGGTTGATCGTAATCGACACCACTGACCGTGTTATTGGGATTGAGGTTATTGATCGGTCGACCCTGGTCCAGCTTCAGCAGGGCGTTGTCCCCGTCGGCCCAGGCATCCCGCATGGAGCCCAGCAGGTTCACCTCGACGGTTTGCAGTCGGACGTTCAACTGGTCAGCGGTGACTACGTGCAGATCGGTTTGTCGTTGTGTGCCATTCTGGAAGTCGTTGGTGGCAGTACTGTCACCGGTCAGGATGCTGTCGACACCGATCAGTTCCAGTCCAGCAGGTGCTTCCGGTGTGGGTAGCCCGTAAACCAGGTAGCCAGCGCCGGTCCATTCATGGTTGGCATTGGTATTGCGAGGAAACCGCACGTTGACCTTGTTAACACCACCATCATCAAAGACCTGGATGACCTCGGGGATGTCGTTGAAAGGATCCCGCGTGGCATCGGCTGCATTGCCCGTCAGTTCAACCAGGTAGGTTTCGGGAGCAAAGCCAACGTGGGAGAGCGTACGTGAGTCGAAGCCACCATCGGTACGGTTAGAGAGCAGGGTAATTGCACTCGATTCTCGTTCGAAGGCGAACAGGCCTTCGGCATCGACCCAGCGTTCGGCATAATTACCACGGCCGTGGGTATTGCGGGCACTCAGGATGCGTGTCAGGTCACTACCGCCTCCCACGCTGAGGGCGTCCGAACGGCCATCCTTGGGGAACTCGCGGTTGTCCCCGAATTCCTTGCCGTTGAAGTAGACTACCGTGTTACCGGGCATCATCAGGGTATAGGCGTAAGCGACGTTCTCTAAATGGTAGGGTTTGTAGACATCATGGCTCTGCACGAAGGTGACACCGGCATTGCCGTTATGCAGTGTGTCACCCTGTCCATTAGCCGGGGAGACATCGAGGGCGGCATCCTTGATTTGATACCAGGCTCCGCGGGTACTTTCCCAGTTATCCCATCCCGGTTGGGTACCGTGTTCCAGGTTTTCCTTGAGGGCAAAATAAAGCTTGAAGTCCAGCGTATCGCGATTACCACCGATCCGTCCCGGGTCGTTGGGATTGATATCTTTCTTGACGTGTGGATGCAGGACGGCCGGGTCGGCATCATAGACTTCGGAGTAACTGAAGACCTGTTTCGTACTGCCGTCCAGCAACGGGCGGGGATTTTGACGATAGACGGCGCGATCGAGGTAATCGAGGGTGAAACCCTGGATATGCTTGGCGGCATCAATTCGCAGGCCATCGACACCGATGGCCTGAATCAGCCACTGGGCATTGCGCATCAGGTATCCGGTGGCATTCTCCATCGTGGCATCACCGGCCAGGGGATCCGCCAGGTTGAACTGGTGAACCGGGATATCGGTTTCACCCGTCTTGGGGTCGTAGACATGGATCGTGTTGTGTCCCTGGTCCGGGTAGAACTGGCGGTTGTCCGGGTTGGGAACATTGGCCAGTCGTCCAAAGGCAGGTGTCGTGCCCGCGCGGATATTGCGACTGTCGCTGGGGTCGACGGGGCTGCGAATGAACTGGTGATTCCTCTCGTGGGCAATATCGATCAGTCCCGCCAGCCGTTCATACTCATCTCCTCCCCAGAAGGCAGAGTGAAAATCGCCATCGATGTCATCCGGCAACGTGATAGCGAGTCCCGGGTAGCCCCCGGCTTCATAGAACCCTTCGGTGGCCAGCGTGGAATAACCATTGTGATTCATGATGAAATCAACATGGCTGTCCAGGCCAGCGGCGTGCAGCGTATCGATCATCGTCTTGAGCCCGGTTTCGGTACCGTAGAGAGTGGGCTTACCAGGATAGCCGAGGTCGAATCGATCGTAGACATCATAGCCAACGCTAAAGTCACTGGTATCGCTGCGGCTGGGTGGTGGCGTCCAGACGGCACCGTAACCGGCCATGAAAAGATCAGGTGCACGTTGTTCGATGGTATCGTAGGAAGATTCGAACCATTGCAGGATGGCAGGGGCCGAGACATCGGTCAGCAGGCGACGATCTTCCAGTTTTTCCAGTAACAGACGACGACGGTGGCCTGGGCCCGGGCAATGATTTCGGGGAGAGGTCCTGTGGCCCATGGAAAGTAAATCGGGATGATCAGGAATGGAAAAAAGAAACTTTGATCACGATCTATCTAGACTAATCGTTCATGAAGAAAATGAAACGGGATGGTACGTTTTTAAGTGTTTTTTGGCGGATAAACTAATTCTTCTGACTTGCGAGAGGAACCGTTGTAGCGGCCTTGCGAGTTTCCGCTCATAATGGCTCTTGTTCTTGCCTGGGCAGGATCTTCATTTCGTTATTACAGGTGCGACTTGCCTTGAACCACTTCGTCGATGATTTGATCGCTTTGCCACGTCGTTCGACTGGGCAATGGTGCGCATGGTTGATAGTGATCAGCTTGCTGAGTTCTCGGTTGCACGCGGACGAGGCTGAGGATCATTTCGAATCGAAGGTGCGGCCTGTCCTGGTTTCCAACTGTTACGCGTGCCATACCAAGGCACGCAAGGGAGGCCTGCGACTGGACTCGCGTGAGGCCATTCTCAAGGGCGGCAAATCCGGGCCGGCGATCGAGGTGGGTAATGCGAAAAACAGCTTGCTGATCCAGGCCGTCTCGCGCACGCACGAGCGACTCAAGATGCCTCCCCAGAAGCGTCTGGCTCCCCACGAGGTGACGGCCTTGATCGAGTGGGTCCAGCAGGGAGCGGTCTGGGTGCAGTCGCCGAGCGAGTTTTTCCAGCGCCAGGTACAGCCACTGTTCAAGAAGAACTGTATCTCGTGTCATGGTGCCCTTCCCAAGGGCGGCTTGCGACTGGATTCCCGGCAGGCTGTTCTCAAGGGAGGCAAGTCAGGTCCGGCGGTGATCCCGGGGGATCCTGGCAAGAGCCTGTTGATCGAGGCAGTTCGTTACCAGCACAAGAAACTCAAGATGCCTCCAAAGCAGTCGTTGTCGAAGTCCCAGGTGGCGACGTTGGTCCGCTGGGTTGCCGAGGGAGCGGCCTGGGATACCCCGGCAACTCCGGGATTGGCCGCTGTCGAGATCGATCCGGAGTTGCGAGATTTCTGGTCGTTTCAACCGGTTGTCCCACCCGCGGTACCACGGGTTACCGAGCCAGCCTGGAATCGTCATCCCGTGGACGCCTTTGTTTTTTCCCGGCTGGAGAAAGAAGGCTTGAAACCAGCAGCACCGGCCAGCAAGCGGGTCCTGATTCGTCGTGCCACCTATGACCTGGTCGGTTTACCACCCACGCAGCAGGAGGTTGCGAATTTCCTGGCTGACGATTCGTCCGCAGCATTTGAAACCGTCGTGGATCGCCTGCTGGCGTCGCGGCATTATGGAGAACGCTGGGGACGCCACTGGCTGGATGTCGTTCGCTATGCTGACACAGCCGGAGATGCGGCAGATTACCCGATTCCGGAGGCGTACAAGTACCGCAACTATGTCATCGATGCGTTCAACAAGGACAAGCCATATGACCAGTTCGTGAGAGAACAGTTGGCCGGTGATTTGCTTCCTGCCAGGAGTGATGACCAGCGCTGGGAACAGCAGATTGCGACGGGCTACATTGCCATCTCGCGTCGTATCGGTGTTGGCCCGTTGAATCTAAGGCATATCACGATCGAGAACACGATTGATAACCTGGGACGAACCTTCCAGGGGTTAACTATTGGTTGTGCACGGTGTCATGACCATAAGTTTGATCCCATTCCCGCGGCGGATTACTACGCCCTTTACGGTATCTTTGACAGTACGATCTATCCTCATCCTGGTTCGGAGAAGCAACCTCGCCGGCGTCATTTCATCTACCGGATGGGTGAGCAACAGGCCAGCGAAATCCTGCGACCGCATGAGGAAGTGCTGACTCGCTGGGATGTCCGGGAACGAAAAAAGATTCGGGAATTCCAGTCCTTCCAGAACATGAAGGTCACGACCCCGGGTCGCAGTCGCGAAATCGTCTGGAAAGAACTGCAAGTGTTGCGCGCTCAGCGTGCGGAAGTGGTCAGGAAATTTCCAGCGATGGAAATCGCCTACGCGGTGCGGGAAGGTGATTCGCATGACGTCAAGATCCAGGTGGCTGGTGATCCCAAGACACCGGGGTCGCAAGTGCGCCGTGGATTCCTGGAAATCCTTGGTGGTGCCAGGCTGTCGGCAGAATCCACGGGCAGTGGCCGTCGCCAGTTGGCCGATTGGATTGCTGATCCTGGTAATCCTCTCACGGCCCGCGTCATGGTGAACCGCATCTGGCAACATCACTTTGGCAAGGGGCTCGTGAAAACGGCCAGTGACTTCGGGGTACGTGGTACGCCACCGACCCACCCCTTGCTGCTGGATTACCTGGCTAGCCATTTCGTCTCGCAGGGCTGGTCGATCAAGGAAATGCACCGGCTAATCATGCTGTCTCGTACTTACCAGTTGGCCAGCAGTAACATCGATCACAATCGGGCAGTCGATCCGGATAACGATTACCTCTGGCGAGCCAATCGCCGTCGGCTGGATGCCGAACAGGTGCGTGACTCGATCCTGGCGCTTGGTGGGACGCTTGACCTGACCCCGGGTGAACGACATCCTTTTCCCCACCGGCGTTCTTACTTCTATCGCCAGCATGAACCTTTTGCCGCTAATTACCCGACGCGCCGTCGCAGCGTATACCTGATGCAGCAACGCATCCAGAAGAATC
>JAYGDH010000460.1:0-3398 GCA_046583055.1 Pirellulaceae bacterium
CACCAGGTTGCTGTTTCTCATGGATCAGCTGGTGCAGGGGATCTGGCCGAGGGAATTTACCAGGCACTGGTAACGACAGTTGGCGGCCTGATCGTGGCCATTCCCGCGCTTGGTGCGTTTGCCGTTTTTCGCAATCGTGTCGATCAGTTGGTCGTGGAAGCGGCCTACATGGCCGTCCACTCTTTTGCACCGTTGAAGCGCCGGCGTGCCAGTAAGAAACAGCCGCCGACACCACCGCGGGTTCGTACCCAGAAAGATTGAGATCCCGATGCGGATACCAGGTTATCACCAACGAAGTTCATTGGTCTTCAACATGACACCCATGATTGACGTGGTGTTCCTGTTGATCATTTTCTTCCTGGTTTCCAGCCACCTTGCCAGCCAGGAAGTGCACATGCCGCTGGATTTACCTACCGCGGGCAACAGCGAGGATCCAGTGGACGTGGAAACTCCCAACCTGGTTGTGAACGTTAAGGCAGATCGAACCCTCGTGCTGCGCGGCATTACCATGACACCGCGGCAACTGGGCTCCAAGCTCCAGGAGGCTGTCCGCAAAGACGGGACAGACCTGGAGGTGAGAATTCGCAGTGATCAAAATGTGCCCTACGGGATCGTGGAACCGATCATGCTGGCTTGTGCCCGCGCCGGGATCTGGAACGTCACTTTCGCGGTCTTTCGAGAGCCAGGAGGTCGCTGATCATGCGTTTACCTAACTCGAAGTCTCGCCAGGGACGGGAACTGGAAATCAAGCTCACACCCATGATTGACGTGGTGTTCCTGCTACTGGTCTTCTTTATATGGAATGCCCGCCTGCAAAAATATGAGTATGTATTGCCCAGCCAGTTGTCGACGGCCACGGGCAACCAGGATACCCAGCCCGTGGAACCGCTCCCGGAGGCTGATTTCGAGGACGTCGTGGTTCGCATTCGTTGGATCAATGATCAACCTGCCTGGTCAATTAATGACACTCCGGTTACTAACCTCGACCAGTTACAACAGAAATTGCAGGTCATCCAGGAAATTAAACGGGATGCGCCGGTCATCCTGCATCCGGATAAGCAAGTACCGCTGGGTCACGTCATCGATGTTTACGATCGTTCACGAAGCGCCGGTTTTGACCGAATTCAATTTGCAGCATCGCAGGCTATCTAGGAGGTAACCGAGTTCCATGTTACGAGCAGCTTGTTGGCGGATCACGATCAGTATCATCGTTTGCCTCTGGGTGAACGTGGCGGGATCCCATGCTGCCAATGACCTGGGCGAGAGCGAGGATGGCCAGCTATTGAGGGGATTGCGGCAACGAGGTTTGTTCGAGGCTGCTCGCCACCATTGCCAGGCCCGGCTCGAGGTCCCTGGAATTTCCCTGACACAACGGACCGAGTGGACCATGGAATGGATTCGTACACATGCTCAACATGCACTGTCGCTCCCGGCGGATACGCGACCGGGTCAATGGCAACAAGCTCGAAAGGTTGCGGCTGATTACCTGCAACGATATCCGCGTTCGCCGCAGCGCGTGTTGGTCCAGGTCCAGGATGCTCTCACGGCCCTGGCTCGTGGTGAATTATTGCAGCAGGAAGCGACCGTGGCTTTCAAGCCTGCCGAGACGCTGGAGGCAGCTCGCGGGTCCCTGCGGGAGGCGGTTCGCGGACTGGAACAACTGGATGCCACGTTAAGTCGGACGATTCCCGGATCGAGTAATCAAACTGGTCAGGATGCGATTTCTCGAGATCGATTGATGGCCCTGCAATACCACGTGCAGTACCAGCTGGCGCGGGCTTACCGGAACCAGGCCCTGAGCTATCCGGATCGCAGTGCCGATCGTATCGCAGCACTGCAGAAGGCACTTGACCAGTTGGCCAAGCCGTTGACACAACTGGCCAAGGACGATGCACTGGTCGGACCCATCCAGCGAGACCAGGCCATTTGCCTGCGATGGCTGGGAAAACTAGCCGAGGCCCGGCAGATTGTTGGTCAGTTGCATCAACCGGATAGTGATCCGCAACTGCAACTGGAGGCGCGGGCCGAATTGATCTGGATTGAACTCGTGGCCGGGCAACTGGACCGGGCGCTCGAACTGGTACAGCAACCTCGCCAACTAGGGGCAATCAGTTCACCGGAGCTGGACCTCGCACGATTGGAAACCAGCCTGCTGCAATGGCAACAGGCGCGACAGGCGAACCAGGTGGAGGCGGCACAGCAGTGGCAACAGCGGGCTGTTGCCATGGTTCGTTTCATGGAAAGCGAGCATGGCGCGTACTGGGGACGCCGCGGTGAGATGCGGTTACTCAAGGTAGCCGGGCGAGATACCAGTAACCTGGAAATCCTGCATCGCACGGCAGATGATCTGTACCTCAAAGGGAAGCTCGAGGAGGCCCTGGCTGCCTATGAACAGGGAGCCACCCTGGCACAACAGGGTGGGGCAATGCAGGAAGCTTTCCAGCTCTGGTACAAGGCAGCGCTGGTGGAACAAAAACGCAAGCGCCAGGCGTCGTACGTGGCACGCTTGAGGAAACTCGCGCAGACACTTCCGTCGCATCCACAGGCTGGCAATGTTCACCTGGTGGCTATCCAGGCCACCTACCAGCAGTTGAAAGATCCCGGGCAGGATCGAGCTGCCTACCAGCAGTTACTCGAAGAACATCTTGATCTCTGGCCCCAGGCCATGACGGTCAACCGGGCTCGTGTCTGGCTGGGTAATGAATATCGTCGTGTCGGGAAACTGGCAGAGGCGATCGAGGTTTACCAGGGTGTGTCGGTGGAGTTTCCCCAGTACGTTGCCGTCCTGGAGATCCTGGAAGCGTGCTGGCAGTCCCAGTTAAAAGTATTGCCGGAGAATTCTCCGGAGACGCGACAGGCCAGGGGAGAGGCAATTCATTTTTTTGAGTCCCTGGTCCTGGGAACCGAGGGGAAGTTTCCCAGGCGATGGAGTCCGGTTACCCGCTACGCGGCGCTGGTCGCCGCCAGGTTTCGACTCCAGGGTTCGAAACGCGGCCTGGAACAGGTAGCAGCGATGCTCCGAGCGGCGCTTGTGGGTGAACCGTCCGCTGAGCCAGCATGGAAGTTCTCCGCTTCCGGCCTGCTGGCCCTGGCCCTGGCCGGGCAGGGTAAACAGGAACAAGCCGATGCGATCATTCGACAACTGGGTGAAGGAGAACCGCGACAGATTTTTCAGACGGTGGTGGCCCTGGCGACCCTGACACGACGGGCGACCGGTAACGCTCGCACGCAACTGGCGCAACTCCAATTAATCCTGACCGCTAAACTGAAGGATCGTACCGGGCAATTGTCCACTTCGGATCAGCTGCAATTTACGCAGTTGCGAGGCCAGGCATTAGCGGATGCAGGGCGCTTCGAAGAAGCGCAGAAGCTGTTTCAGCGTTCGTTTTGGGAATGGC
>JAYGDH010000515.1:0-2047 GCA_046583055.1 Pirellulaceae bacterium
GCAATTCGGACAATCCATCCACCGTCCAGATCGCCCCGGCCAGGATCACCTGGGGAATAATAGCCACCGGGACAAGTGTCACGGCCATATCGGTGTTACTGGAGACCGTCGAGATAAACAAGCCGGTCGCGACACCACAGACACCGACCAGCACCAGTGATGCTGCCTGCAAGACCAGGTTACCAGGCAAACCTGTAACCATCTTGACGACCAGGAGCAGGGCCCCAACCTGGATCGCAGTACTGACGGTCAACAGCAGGAATTTTGCCGCGTAGTAACTGATCACATTTAAACAGACATCCCGTTCCCGCTCGTAGATTTCCTTCTCCTTAACGATTTCCTTGGCAGCATTATTGCAACCGAGCCAAAAGCTGCTAATCGTTAAAAGAAAGAGCACTGTACTTGCAAATCGGATCCGTTTTGGCCCACCGAGGCCGACCATTGATTCCTCGGGTATTCTTCCGAAGAGTATGCAAATCAAAATGGAAATAAAGAGGCACTGGACACCCATCATTACCAGTGACTTTTTGTCGGCCAACTGGATCTCCAACCCGCGCCGCGCCAGCAGGATCAATTGTCGAAAGAAGATGGCCACGACCTGCAGCACGGATTGTTTGCGACGTGACTCGGCCTGCTTCGGGGCCCCCTCGACACGCGATTGAATTAACTGCTGCATTTGCTGACTGGTCTCGGTCTTCTCGAACTGTGCTTTCCACAGCAAGGACGGTTTATCCTGCAACCGATGGTAGACATCGCCGAGCGAATCAATCTGGAAGTAACTACGAGCTTCATCTGGTGTGCCGACGAAGGCCAGGTAGCCCCCGGGGGCCAGGATCACGACCTTGTGACATGATTTTTCCACGTTGGTCAGGTTATGCGTGATACAGACCACGGTTTTCCCATTCTCGGCAATCTCCCGAAAGATCTGCATGATCTCGCCGTCGGTATGCTCATCGAGTCCGGAAGTGGCCTCATCCACGAACAACAGGTTCGGCTCAGAAATAATCTCGTTGGCCAGGCTGGCTCGTTTCACCTGGCCACCGGAAAGATCCTTGATCATCGTCTCACCCCGCTGTCGCAGATCCACCGTGTCGAGATATTGATCGACCACAGCCTCGTATTTCTGGTTGCCGAGATCCGGTGGCAGTCGCAACCGGGCGGTATACAGCAAGGCACTTCGCAGGCCTAGTTCCTGGTGAAGCACATCCTTTTGCGGCACGAGCGCCATGTTCTTCTTGAGCGCATCGAAACAGGTGTACAAGTTTTGTCCGTTAAGCAAGACCAGGCCATGCGTGGCAGGCTGCCGACCACTGAGAGCATTCAGCAGCGTTGATTTACCACCGCCACTGGGCCCGATAATCACCGTGAATTCACACGGTGTGACCACGAGCGAAATATCGTTCAGGATCCGAATCGGATTTCCCGTGGCCCGGTCCGTGACTTCCTTGGAAACCCGATTACAGAGGATTTCTGCGTGGTTTGCATTGGCCATCGGAACGAGGACCTGGCCATCAAACGTAAACGAGTAGGGGCCAACATTTAGCCGATCGCCGGGCATTAACGGCGCCGCCGCCATGACACGGCCACCGTTGACATACGTCCCGTCCGCGCTGAACAGGTCCGTGACCCGGCAACCGTCTGGCGTTCGCTCGAGACGCACATGCCGACGCGACACGCGAGCATGGTCAAGAACGTAGTCACATTTCGCAGAATCCCGACCCAGCACCAGTCGTTCCTGGATCGGGATCGCTCCCGGTAAATCCGAACGATAAGCCTGCTGCAATGCACTCTCGTAAACGTCCTGTCCTTTTCGGACCAGGTTCTTGACCTTCCCCAGAAGACCGCCGGAGTTCACCTCTCCCAACGGCGGGGAGCCTTTTCCCGGCAGCAACGGCGGGGGCCCAGACGCAGCCTGCACGGCAGGAGTTGGCACGACAGGAGTTGGCACGGCAGGAGTTGGCACGGCAGGAGTTGGCACGGCAGGAGTTGGCACGGCAGGAGTTGGCACGGTACAGGTAGAGCCACAGTTACAGCGGGCATTCTTACC
>JAYGDH010000536.1:0-2626 GCA_046583055.1 Pirellulaceae bacterium
GGCGACTATGTCTTTTGTTCCAGCGGGTACGGCGACGGCGGCGCAGCCCTGCTGAAAGTGGCCCGTGGCGGACGGGCAGCCCAAGAGGTCTACTACAAACGAAACAGCGAGGTGCAAAACCACCACGGTGGCATGATCCTGTTGGATGGAAAAGTCTACATGGGCCACGGGCACAACAATGGATTTCCACTCTGCCTCGACCTGGCCAGCGGGCGGGATGTCTGGCGACCCGGGCGTGGAGTAGGCAAGGGATCCGCCGCCATCGCTTATGCAGACGGGCATCTCTATTTCCGCTACCAGGATGGTGTGGTCGCCTTGATCGAGGCAACCCCCAAGAGCTATCGACTCAAGAGCCAGTTTCGCGAATCTCGCACGCGAGCTCAAACCTGGCCCCAACCGGTGATTGCTCACAAGCGGCTCTATCTCCGTGACCAGGAGATCCTACGCTGCTACGACATTGCCAGTCCGTAACGAGAGCGGCCGATGATTTGACACTATCCTCGGCCCGGACTAGCCTTAGCAGTTACTGGAAAGCTTGTAATTCAAGCTGGGAGTGTCTCACCATCTGTGTGGCTCCTTCTCCATGTAAATGTATTGTCACCATAACATTTCCCCCTGCAGCGAGTCCGTAATAATGGTTTCTTTTGCAACACGCCTGCTGCTCCTGATTTTATTACTACTGCTTCCCAGCATGGCCTCGGCACATCATAGTTTCGCCCTCTACTACGACAGTAGCAAGGTGGTAACCCTGACCGGGGCAGTCTCCCGCTATGCTTACAAGAATCCGCACATCGAGATCGAGGTCAGGGTCAAGGAAGGTGACAAGACCATGAAGTGGAAGGTCGAAACGCTGAATGCCCGACTGGCGGCCACCTACGATTTGAAGGCTGATTCACTCAAGATCGGTGATCCGGTGATCATCAAGGGCTGGCCTGCCAAGGATGGATCCCGAACGCTCGGGGGACATCAAATCGTGCTCTCGGACGGTCGCGTCTTCATGCTGCGACGTGCTCCCCGTACCAGTCCTGCTCGGTTTCGTTCCATTCATGGATTTACCGGCAAGAAAAAGAAACCGGCTCCCCGCGAAACCATCGCGGGCAAGACAGTACCAGCGAAATCAAAACCCGTGGACAAGCCCAAGCCCCGCCCCGATCGTCCTGGGGATGACAAGCCGAAGGGCAAACCTGGGGAGAAGGAAGAAAGCCCACAGCTGGAATTTATCGAGCAGATGGAAGAAGCGAGTTTTGCCATTGCCGCGCTTAAGGAACTGTTGACGGATAACAAGTCACCGGAAGGGCAACTGGAAGAAATTGAGAACCTGCAGGTAGCGATGTTTAATGCCAAGGCGCTGCTCCCCCGTATCACGCTATCGGAAAACGCCCTGAAAAATTCGCCCGGTGACGAGAAGGCAGTCCGCAAGGCCATGAAAAAAAGTCTCTTCCAGGCCATTCGACTGACCTTGTCAATCGAGGAAGATATCGAATCCGGGCGTACCAGGGCTGCCCTGGCCGGCGTGGAAGCCCTGATTACATCCCAGGCAGCTGCCCACAAACAGTTCCAGTAATCTGCAGGATCAATAGTTTTCCACCTGAAAAGATCTTTCCTGTACGGCTTCTCGGCAAAATAACTGCCCCCGAACAGCAATCAATTCTCCGAGGCCAGCCAGCGGCAAGCGTTATCGATGACCTTGATCATCTCGGCCTGTTTGAAAACAGGGTAGGTTTCGTGGCCGGGACGAAAGTAAAAGACCTTCCCCTTGCCAATATTCCAGACCATGCCGCTGCGAAAACGCTCACCCAGTTCCCAGGTTTCTTCAAAAACCACCTGGTCCGGGTCGGGTACATGAAAGGGCTCGTTGTACATCTCGGTTTGCTGTACCTGGAATTTCGCCGGCAGCCCCCTGGCAATCGGGTGTTTCGGTAACTTAACCGTGATCGTACTCGGTTTTCCATCGGGCCGGTAATCCGGGAAGCAGCACCACGGCAGGTGGATCAGGCCATGGTAGGCATTCTGGTTTTTCTTGTAGCCAAAATAAGCAGGGGTTAACAGGCCATCATGAATGGGGACCGTCCGTTCGCGCGGCGGATTGACCGTTTCATAGGAGAACTTCTTCCCCTTGGCCGTCCTGGCGAAATGTTTTTTGCCGTCTTCGATACTGCGCCAGTTCATCGCAACCATGAACGGCCGTGCCCAGTGAGCCGAATGCAATGAAATCAAATCCAGGTCGCCGCGGCGTACGTAGTCAATAATTCGTTCGGCATTCTCCATGCTTACTTCGCTCTGCCGCACGTGGCCCCACCAGACGATCACGTCAGCCCACTCCAGGTTCCCTGCCGAGAGTCCCTGCTCAGGATCCGTCAGTGCTACCGATCGTAATTCAAAGTCTTTCGACGAAGCTTTTAACCTGGTCGCAATCTCGTTACCCAGGAAGTTCGTATAGGCCTGCGACTGACGCGGTTGCCGCTCATCCCAGACCAGTACATGGATCGGTTCGGCAGCCACGATGTCAGCAATTGGCATGCTGCAGGCAAACAGGAGCAGAAGCGAAAAGATTTTCATTGTTTTTTTCCTGGAATTCAGGGGAGATGTGTAGCAAGGACAAACCGTAGTTTAAGCACTGCCACTG
>JAYGDH010000557.1:0-6632 GCA_046583055.1 Pirellulaceae bacterium
TAAATGGCTGACCGGACACGCCTGGGTTAATCCCGGACGCATCGGTATCTGGGGATGGAGCTACGGGGGCTACCTGACGAGCTACGCGCTAACTCACTCAAAGCTATTCAAGGCGGGAATAGCTGGCGCGCCGGTCACCGACTGGCGAAACTACGATGCCATTTACACGGAACGTTACATGGGGCTACCCAGCAAGAACGCACAGGGCTACCTGTCGGCATCTCCGGTGCATGCTGCCAAAGAACTGCATGGACGCCTGCTCTTGATCCATGGATCGCTCGATGACAACGTTCATCTATCCAACACCCTCCAGTTCGCCAACGCTTTACAGAAGGCCGGCAAGCAGTTCCAGCTGATGATTTACCCGAACAATAAACATGGGATTACCCGCTCCCAGCAATCCCGCCACCTACGCGATCTGATGACGCAATTCATCCTCGATCACCTGTAGGGCGACACACAAATAGCTCCGTCTGCTACAAAACGATATACTGACTGCCGGTGACCGCTGACCCTCTGTATCTCCTGTCAATTCATGGAACCCAGCATGCAACCATCCCCTACATGGTTCTACCGCTCACTTCTTCAGCTGCTCCTCCTGGCCGTGACTGCCGTGAACCCCTGCCACGCCCAGCCTGCACCTGCCGCTGGCCCGGCCAGCACGGATCCAAATCACGCCGAGCAAATGAAGGCAGGCCTGCAGGTCTTCAAGCAAGACGTCCGCCAAATTCTCGTGGCACGCTGCATCAAATGCCATTCCGGAGAACGACAGGAGGGGGAACTGGACCTCGCCAGCCGCGACAGCCTTCTCAAGGGGGGCAGCACCGGCCCCGCTGTGATCCCGGGAAAGCATCAACTCAGCCGCCTGTTCCAACTTGCCAGCCGAACCGATGACGACAAGATGCCCCAGGAGGGTGCCGCACTCAGCAAGCGTCATCTATCAGCACTGGCCAAGTGGATAGACCTTGGCGCTCCCTATGACGGCAGTCTGGGCCCGGTCGAGCTTGATTCCATCGCCTGGACAAAACGCACAATCGAGCCGCTACAGCGCAATTACTGGGCCTATCAACCGTTAAAGCGACCCCCCATCCCTCCCTCGTCAGCACCTGCCTGGTCCCGGAATCCCATCGATCATTTCATCCTGAAACAGCACTCCACTCACCAGTTGAAACCGCAACCCCAAGCCAGTACGCCGGACCTTGTTCGACGCGCCTATTTTGACCTTGTCGGCCTACCCCCCAAACCTGAAATCGTTCGCCGCCTCGCGGACGCCAGGGACGAGAACGCCTACGAACAACTGATTGATGACTTGCTTGACTCGCCGCAATACGGCGAACGCTGGGCCCGACACTGGCTAGACGTTGCTCGTTTTGCCGAGAGTCACGGTTTTGAACACGACTACGATCGCAAGCACGCTTATCATTACCGAGACTTCGTCATCCGGGCGCTCAACCAGGACATGGCTTACGACCAGTTCATTCGGTGGCAATTAGCCGGCGACGAACTGGCGCCTGACAACCCGCTGGCGCTCATGGCGACCGGGTTCCTGGGAGCCGGAGTCTTCCCGACGCAGATCACGGCCAACGAAGTGGAACGGACACGCTACGACGCACTGGACGACATGCTGGCCACGACGGGGACCGCCATGCTCGGATTGACTATCGGCTGCGCTCGCTGCCATGACCACAAGTTCGACCCCATCCCCCAGGCGGATTATTACCGTTTACTGGCCACCTTCACGACCACCGTCCGCAGTGATATCGACCTGGACCTGGACCCGGCGGCTACCGCCCGGGCCAAGAAGGATTTTGCCGCGCGGCATCAACCGCTGGTCGACCGACTCGCCTCCTACGAGGCCAGGGACCTTCCCGCCAAGTTCCAGGCCTGGGAACAGAAACGTTCCCCCACGAAGCCCACCGCGCCAGGGTGGTTGCTCGTGGACTTCAAGGAAGCCCGCTCCAAGGGGGGTGCGACCTTCAAGCGATTACCCGATGGCTCCCTGCTGGCAACCGGTATCAATCCAGACTTCGATACCTACACATTCATTGCTGAGACGAACGTACCCTCAATCACCGGATTCCGGCTCGAGGCCCTGGCTCACCCCAGCATGGTTAAAGCGGGTCCCGGACGGGCGGTTAACGGCAATTTCGATCTCACAAATATCACTCTCGACAGCCAGTCCCTGGAACCCGGGAGCAAGCCTGTACGTGTCGCCCTGGTCAATCCGCGGGCAACCTTTGAACAACGTAGCTTGCTGATCGCTTACGCACTGGATAAGAATCCGAAATCTGGCTGGGCAGTGGATCCCCAGTTCGGCAAGGACCACGCCGCTGGATTCACATTCGCCTCACCCATTGCGAATCCCAACGGCCTGCGGCTTATCTTTACCCTCACTTTCAACGGGAATAATCGGCATAACATCGGCCGTCCGCGCATTTCGCTCAGTCGCAGCGGCACCCCTTTGCCTTTAAAGGGCAACGGCGTGCCCGCCATGATCCCGCAGTTACTTGCTAAAGCTGTGTCGCAACGCAACGAGACCGAGGTGACGACCCTGCTTCACTGGTACCGAACCATGGACCCGGGCTGGCAGCAATTACAGAAAGCTGTCACCGATCACCTGGCCTCCCAACCCAAACCCCGGATCACGAAAGTCCAGGTTTGCACCGAGGGGGCCAAGCCGATGCGTCACCACAGCCAGGGGGCTGACTTTTTCAAGGAAACCTACTTCCTGGCGCGCGGCGAAACGGACCAGAAACGAGGAGCAGCAACCCAGGGATTTTTGCAGGTGCTGATGCGCAGTCCAGAAGGCGCCAAAACGTGGAAATCGTCGCCTCCCGAATCGTCCCCACTTTCCTATCGCCGAACCTCCCTGGCCAACTGGATCACCGACGTTGATCGCGGCGCAGGTCACCTGCTGGCAAGAACCATCGTCAATCGACTCTGGCAACACCATTTCCAGCAGGGAATCGTCCGAACCGTCAACGATTTTGGCAAGCAGGGCACGCCGCCCACGCACCCTGCACTACTGGACTGGCTGGCCAGCGAGCTGATTGCAAACGAGTGGAAGCTCAAGCCTATTCATAAGCTTATCATGACCAGTGCGACCTACCGCCAGTCCTCCGCATTCCAGCACAACGCTGCCACGCGTGATCCGGAAAACCAGTACCTCTGGCACTACCCGGCCCGTCGACTGGAAGCAGAGGCCATCCGGGATGCCATGCTGGCCGTCAGCGGACAGTTGGACTCTACGATGTACGGCCCCGGAACTCTCGATCCCGCGCAAAAACGCCGCAGCGTGTATTTCATGGTGAAACGCAGCAAACTTATTCCCATGATGCAACTGTTTGACGCCCCGGAACCTCTCTCCAGTGTGGGGGCACGTCCCACGACCACCATTGCCCCCCAGGCATTGCTCTTCATGAACAACCCCCAGGTACGCGGTTACGCCCAGGCTTTCGCTGCACGCCTGGAACCGATGGCACGGGAATCGCTGGTGGTCGCCGTCACCGAGGCCTACTGGCTCGCGCTGGGGCGCCCACCGAATTCAGACGAACGCGCGGACAGCGTGGAATTCCTCGCCCAACAGAGTAAGCTGCGTAATCCCGCTAACCCAGAAGCGTCGCGCGTGCAGGCGTTGACTGATTTCTGCCAGGTCCTTTTCAGCATGAATGAATTCATTTACATCCGTTAGCTTGTTTTGCCGAGGCTTTCCATGTCATCTCACCCGGATCCGACAACCGCTTCTTTCAATCGGCGTGACTTGCTTCGGCAGGCGGGTGGAGGACTTGGTCTCCTGGCCCTGAGTTCACTTCTACAGGAGCAGCAGTCATGCGGTGCGGATTCCTCCGCTCCCAATCTGCTGGCAGCAAGAGACGGTCATTTCCCGGCAAAGGCTAAGGCGGTGATATGGCTTTTCATGAACGGGGGTCCCAGCCAGGTCGACACGTGGGACTACAAGCCGGAATTGGCCAGGCAGGACGGGAAGCCCATTGAGGGCTTTGACAAGAACACTGGTTTTTTCACTGGTGCCGTCGGCCCCGTCATGAAAAGCCCTTTCGAGTTCAAGCAGCACGGGGAATCCGGCAGCTGGGTATCTGATCTCTTTCCGCGGATTTCGCAGCACGTCGACAAGATGGCTTTCATCCATTCCCTCTACAGCGATTCTAACAACCACAGTCCAGCACTTTTCAAGATCAACACCGGAATGACGCGTATGGGTTTCCCCTGCGTCGGCTCCTGGGTGACCTACGGTCTCGGATCCGAAAACAATAGCCTGCCATCCTTCGTTGCCATGTCCGACCCACTCGGCCGCGGACTGCCCAAGGGGCACGCCCAGAACTGGGGCTCCGGATTTTTACCCAGTATCCTGCAGGGCACCTGGCTGCGACCCAAGGGAGTACCTATCGAGAACCTCAACCGTCCCGCGGACCTTACGTTACAGCAACAACAAAACCAGCTGGCCCTCCTGAAACGCCTAACGGGACATCGCCCGAGCACCTCTCCTTCCCTGGATTTGGAACTAGAAGCTCGCATCAAGAGCTTTGAGTTGGCTTACCGCATGCAACAAGTCGCACCCGAGACGCTTGACGTGGAACGAGAAACCAGGGAAACGCAGGATCTTTATGGCCTTCATGAAAAGAAATGCTCCCACTTTGCACGCCAGTGCCTCATGGCCCGACGTCTCGTCGAACGTGGGGTGCGATTCATCCAGATCTACAGTGGAGGCAACGAAAATGCCCGCAGCTGGGACGGCCATTCCAACATCGTCAAGAATCACGGTGGCTTTGCCGCCGAAACGGACACGCCAATCGCCGGATTACTGACTGACCTCGATCAACGGGGGCTACTGGATTCCACCCTGGTCATCTGGGGCGGAGAATTCGGACGACTACCGATTATCCAGAAAGGAGGCAGCGGACGTGACCACAACCCACATGCCTTTACCTACTGGTTTGCCGGGGGCGGCGTCCGCCAGGGAACGCACTACGGTAAAACAGACCCCATTGGCTTCAAAGCCGTTGAGAATCGCACGAGCGTCAATGACCTGCACGCCACCATTCTGCATCTACTGGGATTGCACCACGAGAAGTTAACTTTCCGGCTCAGCGGAAGAGATTTTCGGCTCACGGATGTCGCTGGCCAGGTGATCCGTGAAATAATCGCCTAGCACGCTCACGCCGGCACCTCCCACGACCTCGCTATTCCCCAGGCCGGGGTTCCGCAGCATGAAGTAGGGGAAAGAATCGCCCTGACATGGCCTGTCCAGCTGCCACCGGCGGGACTCCCTGCAGCAGAACATCGTCGGTCGCCGATACGACCCCATCTGCAAACACGTTGACGACAGTCGCCCGCCGCGCCGTCGCCGATCGATTCTCGTAGCTACCATGAACCATGAGCGGATGATGAAAGACACATTCCCCGGCCGACAGTTCGATCGGCACCGCCTGTCGGAAAGCACGCAGTTGATCGTCATCGAGAACGGACGTGATCGCCTCCATATCGCCTGCCAGTCCGGTACTGGGCAACAAGTCCCAGCGATGGCTTCCCGGAACGTAGTGAACGCATCCATTCTCCACCGTGGAATCGTCCAACGCTATCCAGCAGGTCAAATGTGCCATTGGCGTCGTCCTTGTCCAGTAGGAGTAGTCCTGGTGCCAGGCCACCACGCCACCATCGTTGGCCGGCTTGCAGAACAATTGATCGTGCCAGAACCGGACCGATCCACCTAGTAACTGGCTGGCGCGCCCCAGCCAGGGAAAATGCCACAGCAGGTCATGAAACCCCGGGGCAATTCGCCAGGCGCCCAATGCGTGAAACAGCACACGGTTGGCCGCCGTCGCTTCATTGCGGTGGTATTCGTACCAGAATTCACGACCAGCGTGCTCCGGTTCGAAAAATGTTTCCAATTCAGAACGAAGGCAGGCCAGTTGGGCTTGGCCCAGAACGCGGCCACCCTTTACGTAACCCTGTTCCTGAAAAAACGCCAGTTCCTTGTCATCAAAACCCTGCCACTCCAAGCTCAATGGGTGTTCCGCGGGTTCAAAAACGTGGCCGATCATCGCCTGATGTTCCGACAGGTCGATTGATGAGGTGTTCACGGACGAGCGGCTCCTGCCGGCCCTGGTTTACCTGCGGACGGCTTCTCTTTTGCCCACCTATCCAGGGCTGCCTGCCTGTCTCCATCACTGGCAAATTGCAGCGAACTCACATCAAACCGGTGCAACTCGTCAAGGCGAACATGGGGGAAACCATGGGTCTTGTGATCCAGCTTTGCCAGTGTCAACAGGGTGGCCAACGCGATATCTCGCACCTGGAGTTTGACCTCCTGCTTTCGACCTGGTAACGGAACGACACTCTTGTCCTCCAGGAGCGGTTCCACCCTTGCGATATCCTCTGCGTTACCAAAGCGATTAATACCCAGCAGCGCCATCTTGCGAGCGTTCGCGGACCGCTTACCGACAACCAGCACACGCTTGGCAAACGTCAAAGCTTCCTTGAGTTCGTACTGCATCGACACCAGCAGGGCAGGGTAGGGGTCCGTGTCCTGCTGTCGCCTGAGGCCACGAGCCAACAGGACGCGCATCGTTCTCGCCGCGCCATCATCCCCACCGATCAGGCCACGCACCCTTGTA
>JAYGDH010000594.1:0-9656 GCA_046583055.1 Pirellulaceae bacterium
GTCACGGAGGCTGGCATCCAGTTGTACGGGCCGGGTGGCGGAGGCCGATGGAAAACACGCTCCTACGATGACGACCTCGAAGTTTCCGCTGCAAAAGAGTGAAAATCGTCACCAGCAGTTAGAATCCGCGCAGAAAAAAAGCCACTTCCAGGGCCTGGTACCCGATGGTACCAACCCGGATGTGGCTTTCATGACCCCGACGGGACTCGAACCCGTGTTGCCGGCGTGAAAGGCCGGAGTCCTAGACCGCTAGACGACGGGGCCGCCACACCTTCAGTCCGAGAACCGAAGACGCATATCGTATATACTCCCCGAAGGATTAAAGCGTCAAGTGGGATGTGGCTAACAACGCGAAACCGCCACCTCCAATCTTGCCACGGCAGGTATATTCCTGGCCCGTTTAGCAAAAAAGCATGCCCCGGTTTCCAGGGATCGACAGAAAGCAACTGGATCCCAACAAGGTGGTGCGCAGTATCAGATCCAGATTTTCCCAACCGGGGTTACTTGAACCGCAAGAGATACCTGCAAGCAAGCTTCTATTCTTGCTCTTCGGTATCCAGTTCTGGTGCAGCGACTTCAGACTGCGCTGCTTCATTCTGCTGGATGGCATCGTATACTTCACGACGATGAACAGGCACCTCTTTAGGAGCTTCCACCCCCAGACGCACCTTGTCGCCGCGAATTTCAACGACAACGACCGTAATGTCATTGTTAATGACAATACTTTCGTTTTTCTTTCGCGACAGAACTAACATGTTGCATTCCTTTGAAACGTGGATAAGATCATTGCTTCGCAGCAATCCGTCTGACTCCAAGTTCTGAACACGGGGCCACGGATTACCCAGGAAACCACCCTGACAGGTGGATTACTAGTGATGATCCTCTCATCCACTCTACGCCCTGAGGCAATGGAGTCAAGGAACGTCACGGAGCGAACGGAGAGTTTTTGACAGGTTTTTCACCGGGTTTGCTTAGAATAGCTGTATCCGTTCAAGTTGGCCAAATTGAAAAACTCTCACAAAATAGGATCTACCCACGTTCCAACAGCTATAAACCTCTGTTATGAAAAGATTTATACAATCTCTTTAGGTTGCTTGCGGATGTGGCTTGCAGCTCTATAATGACACAGAACTGAATCAAGCTTTAAAGGTTTTGGTTCAACAAAAGCTTGCTGAAACAGCTCCTCTGGGGGGGGTGCTAGCAGGGCCAGATAAGGAATCTAGTGGCGATGCGAGAGTGGTTTCATAACATCCGGGTTGCAATCACAACGGTCATCGATGGTTTAAAGGTAACCTTACGTTACTGGTTAATCACGTATCGGACGGAGCGTGGTACGTTTACTGAACAGTTTGAATACCCGGAAAAGCCGGTACCGGTAGCAGCTCGCTATCGCGGTTTTCATCGTTTTGACCTGACCACCTGTATCGCCTGTGACCAGTGTGCCAACGCTTGTCCTGTAGACTGTATTTACATTGGCAAGGAGCGGGTCAAGGAGGGTAAGGGCTTTGCGGTCAGTGGCTTTGCCATTGATTATTCCAAGTGCATGTTTTGTGCACTCTGCGTTGAGCCCTGTCCGGTGGATTGCATCTTCATGGGAGCGACCCATGATCTGAGCTGTTACAGTCGTGACGGTTGTATTGTTGATTTTTCACGGATGCCAATCAATGTTGCCTGGGGTCGTTCCACGTTGAACCCGGTGGCTGTATCGAATTCCAAGTTGATTGTTGACCCGGTTCACGGTGGCCCTAACCAGGCCTAGGCCGGAGGTCGGGATGAGCACTTTTATTGTAAGATACTGTTTCTAGAGTAGTTTGGATGTCGGCAGCTGAGAGTCCTCGGTGCATTGGGAGCATATTCATGTCCTCTCCGGAAAAAACTGCAAAGCTCTTTACGGTAGAAGAAGCCAACGCCACGTTGCCGCTGGTAAGTGCCATTATGCGCGATTTAGCGACCCTTTCACGGGAACTGATGGAACGTCGCCAGCGGCTGGATCATTTACAGGTGGGGCGTGAAGCCGAGGAGGGAGACCCCTATGCGGAGGAGCTCAGCCAGATCCAGGAAGAGCTGGATGGGCAGATCTCCCAATTACAGGAATATGTTAATGAGCTTCGTGTTTTGGGGGTGGAGCCCAAAAATGGTCCGGACGGTTTGATCGATCTCGTCGATTTTCCCGCAGAAATAGACGGTCAACGGGTTTACCTCTGCTGGCGGCTGGGAGAATCAGAAGTTTCCTTCTGGCATGATATTGAAACGGGGTTTGCGGGGCGTCAGCAGATTCCCACGGCAACGGCAGCAGACACATCTTCGGGGCCATCTCACGACTTGGGTGCGGACTAACGGCAGTTCCGTTGCTGCGATCTTACCGGGCATATCTTGCAAAGAGTCGCTGCACGCCTAAAATGCTTGTTTGGTGAGATTTCATTCCCGGCTGGCGACACGGTTGCTGTCCCCTGTAGAGACAGGCGGTAACCGGAAATATTTGTACCGTCTCTACTCTTTGTTGAGATCGAAAGCATTATGTCCTCGGCCCTTGAGTCGTCACTGGGAATCGTTGCTTACCTGGCCTTATTTGCGGCTGTTGGTGTCACGTTCCTGTTCGTAAATTTACTGGTTGGATGGTTGCTACGTCCTTCCAATCCCAACGAAGAGAAGTTGGAAATTTACGAATGTGGTGAACCAGCGATCGGGTCCAGTTTCGTACAATTCGACCTGCGATTTTACGTCGTGGCCCTGCTCTTCATTATTTTTGATGTCGAGATCGCTTTCTTCTTTCCCTGGGCAACTGTCTTCGGCAAGGCCAACGACCTGCATGACATGGCAGAAAACGGTAAGGTCGCCGTGGTCCAGCAACTGGACGATTCCTCGTACGCCTTGAGTGACGACGCACGTTACCTGTACCGGGAACTGGGAATTCCCAACGCCCAGTTGCCGCTGCATGGTGCAACAACTGACAGCGAAGTGATGGCTCGTGTTCCTGCCAGTCTCCGCTATTACGTGGCAGCAGAAAATTCCCTTGAAAAAAACAACGCGGTGATCATACAACATGGTTCCAAGCAACTGGCCTGGGTGACCACCATTGATATTGCCCTATTTTTTGTCGTGCTACTGGTTGGCTTTGCCTATGTCTGGAAACGCGGTGACCTGGACTGGGTGCGGGCCATCAACGACAACCAGCCAGATCCCTGATCCTGACCACAACGAAACCATTATACGCAACTACTATACTGAGCCGGGAAGACCGGGCGACAAGGCAGATCCATGAATGAACCTTCACTACTCGACCAGCTGAACAGCCAGTACGGTGACCACATTGTGGCAACCGAGGTGGAGGTGATCGATCCCTGGATTGAACTGACGCCCGCGGGATTAGTTGACGTTTGTCGATACCTGAAAACAGATCCCCGCTGGCAGCTGGACATGCTCAACTGTATTACGGCCGTTGATTATCTACACACGGATCCCAAGAAGGCCGCCAAGGTGGACTGGGAACCTCACCTGGAAGTGGTCTACCACTTATCCAGCACTCGGGAAAACAAGCACACCCTGGTAATCAAAGTCAAATTACCGCGCTGGCAAGGAGAGGCTGACGGCAGCAACGGGGAGCCCCAGTTGCCGGAAATCCCTTCCGTGGCAGCCATTTGGCGAACAGCCGACTGGCATGAACGTGAAGTTTATGATCTGTCAGGTGTCTTCTTCACGGGACATCCCAACCTGCGACGGATCCTCTGCCCGGAGGACTGGGTCGGTTATCCTCTGAGAAAAGACTACGAATCACCACTGGAATATCACGGGATACGAAACCGCTAGTACAAAAATTGCCCTGGAAAACCTGACCACGAAATCCACCCAGAGTCCGTTAGCCCACGGGTAGAGAAAGTAGAAGATGGCCACAAACATTCAAGACGATCAACGCATCATCGAATTCGATGTTCGCACCGATGAAATGTTGATCAACATGGGACCTCAGCATCCCAGCACGCACGGCGTATTGCGATTGGTACTGCGCACTGACGGTGAAATTGTTTCCGAGGTCGAACCACACATTGGTTACCTGCATCGCTGTGCTGAAAAAATTGGTGAGAATCTCACGCCACGCCAGTGGATCCCCTACACCGACCGCATGGATTACCTGGCCGCCATGAACATGAATCTTGGCTGGTCCCTGTGTGTCGAAAAACTGCTCGATCATGATCTCTCCGAGAAGGCCAAGCACCTGCGAGTGATCATTGCCGAACTGGGTCGCATGGCCAGTCACTTGCTCGGCATGGGTGCCTACGGCCTGGACCTGGGAACGTTCAGTCCGTTTCTTTATGCCTTCCGCGAACGTGAAAAAATTCTTGACCTGTTCGAGGAAGTCTGTGGGGCACGACTGACCTACAGTTACCTGACTCCGGGCGGGGCCATTGCGGATCTGCCCGCAGGATGGCTGCAGAAATGTGAAGCTTTCCTCGATCAATTCGAGCCCAACGTTGCCGAGTACCACACCCTGCTGACCACGAATGCTATTTTCATCAAGCGTACTACCAAAATCGGTGTAATGTCTGCTGAAACGGCTGTCGACTACGGTTGTACAGGCCCGGTCCTGCGCGGCAGCGGAGTCGACCATGACCTCAGGCGCGATGGCGAGGAACGTTACAAGGACATGTATGCAGGATACGCCTTTAATGTCATCGTCCAGGGCGAGGACGGATATCCTTACGATCCCGATCACGATGACCCCCAGGAAAATCGGCCCACGCGTGCCCCGGGTGTACCACCGGAAGCCGTACTGGGTGATTGCTGGCATCGGTTTTATGTGCGCATGCTGGAAGTGGTCCAGTCGATCGACCTGATCCGGCAGGCCATGGACCGTTACAGCACCGCCAGCGGTGACTGGGGAACCCCCATCAAGCTGGCCCAGAAACTGCCCGTGGGCGAATCCTACCTGGAAACCGAAGCCCCTCGTGGACAGATGGGCTTTTACCTGGTCAGCCTGGGTGGCTCGATTCCCTGGCGGGTCAGGGCTCGCAGCAGTTGCTTCTGCAACCTGTCGGTAACCGCGGAACTTTGCCGGGGGTGCCTGCTGGCCGATGTGCCTGCCGTTGTAGGTTCACTGGATGTCGTCATGGGAGAAATTGATCGTTAAGGAAAGACGGATGCCAAGGTAAGAAGCGAAAGTCATTGTTTTGTCGTTACCGGGGGGCTTGTTGGGTCCCACGGGCATATGCCATATTTCACTGGGTTTAACTAGAAATTTGCTCTGCAAGCCGGGTACGGCTGTTGCAGAGAGAGCATTGAAATCGTGGCTGATACTATTAATCAATTGTGCGGTTTGAACGTCGGCAGCTGGTTCGGCTATGTCGTAACCAGCCTGATCCATTGCGTGCTCCTGTTACACGTTGTCGCCGTTGGTGCCCTCGTGTTCATCTGGATGGAACGCAAGATCGCCGGGCGTATCCAGGACCGTCTGGGACCAACTCGCGTGGGTGGCCGTTTCGGCTGGCTGCAAACACTGGCCGATGGACTGAAACTGATCACCAAGGAAGACCTGATTCCTGCCGATGCAGATCGGATGTTATTCAAGGTCGCTCCGTACATTGCCTTCATGGCCAGTTTCAGTGCTTTCCTGGCATTACCATTTGCAGATGGCTGGGTGGGGCAACACGTCAATATAGCAGTCTTTTTCATCCTGGCGGTCCTGGGGCTGGAAGTTTTCGGTGTCATCCTGGCCGGTTATGCTTCCGGTTCCAAGTGGTCACTCTTTGGTGCTGTTCGCGAGGCGGCCCAGGTCGTCAGCTACGAGGTACCGCTGGGACTATGTGTCGTGGTACCGGTCTTCCTCTGTGGCACGATGAACGTGGTCACGATTGCCAACAAGCAGGCCGGCCTGTTCACCAACTGGCTGGTCTTTCACGACCCCTTCACTTTCTGCACCTTCTGGGTCTTCTTTACCTGCGCCACGGCCAGCGTGAACCGCGCACCGTTTGACCTGGCCGAAGCTGAAAGTGAACTCGTGGCAGGATTCCATACTGAGTATTCCGGTCTGCGCTGGAGTTTCTTCTTCATGGCCGAGTACGGTTCCATGTTCCTGGTCAGTGGCCTGGCAACGCTGCTGTTCTTCGGCGGATGGCATGGCCCCATTCCACTCTTCGGGCCCCAGATGCTCGACTGGGCCTACGCGCCGGGTGGCGGGGATTGGGCCTTGAGTGGTTACCTGGCCAACCTGGCCGGCTGTATCAATTTCATGCTCAAGGCCGTGGTAGGGGTCACGGTCATGATCTGGATTCGCTGGACATTCCCGCGACTGCGAATTGACCAGGTTATCACAACCTGCCTGAAGTACTGCGTCCCCATTGCCGCAGCCTGTTTCCTGGGTGCCCTGGTATGGGAAGCCATGGATATTCCTTCGCCCAACAACTTGAACTTGATGTCCGGGCGGCCCCATTCCACGGTTCGAGAACACTGGGTATTACCAAGAAACAAGCAAGCAACTGATAAAGAAACAACACAGCTTGCCAGGCCTGGCAAGCCGGTTGCAGGGAAACAACCACTCCAGCCTGCCAACGCTTCGGTGGCGAACCATCGCCCTGGTCAGACCAAGTCATTCACGCCAGGGGGTGACCGATGATGCTACTGGCTGCTTTTCCCCTCTACGATTTCCTTTTCATGCTATTTGCAATCATGGCCTGTGGCTTTGCCGTAGGCGTCCTGTTTTCAACCAACATTGTGCGTATGGCCTTTTACCTGGTCATCTCGCTCGGTTCCACCGCGGGGCTATTTTTCCTGGCCGGAGCGGAATTCGTGGGAGCCATGCAATTAATGATTTACGTGGGTGGAACCATGGTCCTGCTGATCTTCGGGGTCATGCTAACCGCCCAGGAACGATTTATCTCGCTCAAGGCCAGTGGTCGAGACTGGATCCTGGGACTGATCGCCGGCAGTGCCCTGCTCCTGTTGCTGCTAAACGCCGCCTTCAGTGTCCCCAACTGGGCCGAGGAACACTCTGCCAGTACCTTGGCCGTGGATCAATCCAAGACAGCAACACCACTGGGATTGGCCCTGGCGGGAGTCCGAGTCGACAAGCTGGACCCCAATGCACGGCTCAAGCAAGGCATGTCGGGATACCTGCTCCCGTTCGTAATTGTCTCGGTCCACCTGCTGGTCGTATTGATTGGAGCTGCCTACATGGCCCGCACCAAGCGAAAACGAGTCGTAACCAACCCCGAACCAACCGGAGGTAGTACGGATTAGTGGATCGGCCTTTTCCGGGCCAGGCTCGGAAACCGCGGATTTACCTGAATCACTGACTGCAGACTGAGAACCATGATTTTTCCCTTGTTAAGTACGATTACCGTGTCGCATTACCTGGCCGTCGGGGCCGTGATGTTTGTCACAGGTGTCCTCTGCATGGCAACCAAGCGAAATGCCCTGGGTATCCTGATGGGAATCGAACTGGTCCTCAACGGTGCCAATATTAACTTTATTGCTTTCGGCAGCCCGTACCTGCGATCCGAATCGCTGGGACTGGACGGACAGTTGATTGCCCTGTTTGTGATTGTGCTGGCTGCCGCTGAGGCTGCGGTGGCGCTGGCAATCGCATTGAATTTCTACAACAACCACAGCACGATCGACGTGGATCGTGCTAATGAACTCAAGGGCTAGATAGCAAGTCGGATGGAAGTAGTACTCCCGAAACTCCTGGCAGCAGCGACCCTACTCCCCCTGGTGTCGTTCTTCGTCATCCTGCTGGCAGGCAACAAGCTGAAGAGTTACGCCGCCACGGTGGCAACGCTTGCCATCGGTGGTGCTGCGGTGCTCTCCTTCGTCGGCATGTTTGGCTACTGGTTAAGTCCCAGCGGTGTCAACTGGCAGGAACTGGAGAGGGTCAATAACGCGTCCCATCAAGAACCTGAAGAGCCTGGATCCCCAGGCGAAAAGGCCAGCGGGCACGAGAAGTCTCACGAGCGCGACGAGGCACACAGCCCTGATGGAGCGGGTGGGCAGCACGTCGCGGTCCCCGAGCACATCACCGGCACCTACTACCTGCTGGGCAAGTTCGACCGATTGCAACTGACGATCAGTTATTACATTGACACGCTCACCATGTGCATGTTCTGCATGGTGACCCTGATCGCAACGCTGATTCACATCTACGCCATTGGCTACATGCATGACGAGGAATCGGAATACACAGATCACGAGGTCACCCTGGCCGACGGTTCCCACCTGGTACGGCCAGGTCGATTCCATCGTTTCTTTCAGTTCCTCTCGCTGTTTTGTTTCAGCATGCTGGGACTGGTACTGGCCGGTAACATTGCCATGGTTTTCGTATTCTGGGAGTTGGTCGGCATTTGCTCCTACTTCCTGATTGGTTTTTACGTGGAACGTAAAAGTGCTTCCACGGCGGGCAACAAGGCATTCATCGTGAACCGTGTCGGCGACTTCGGCATGATCATCGGTCTGATGATTCTCTGGACTGGCTGTGGTACGTTCGCCTTTGGAGATATTGATGGTGAAGCTGGCCTGTTTAGCCAGGTCCGTCCGGAAGAAAATCATTACCAGTTACAGACACCTGATGGCCTGGTGGCCTACGCTGCCCAGGATCAATTACGGGAAGCGGTACTGGCTGCAAACGTAGCGGGCGATGAAAAAGCCACCCAGGAGTTACTGGCTGCCAAGGTCGCTGAATTTCGTAACGATGATCCGGGTGATGACAGCAGACCACGCTACGGCTACTGGTTGCTGATTGCTGCCGGGCTGGGGATCTTCTGTGGTTGCGTGGGCAAGAGTGCCCAGTTCCCGTTGCATGTCTGGTTACCGGATGCGATGGAAGGGCCGACTCCTGTTTCCGCGTTGGTACACTCCGCGACGATGGTAGCTGCTGGAGTTTACCTGGTAGGACGTTTTTACCCGGTCTTTCCACCGGAAGTCCTGCTGGTGATCGCGATCATCGGTTGTATCACGCTGTTCATGGCTGCCACGATTGCCATTACTGCTACGGATATCAAGCGGGTACTGGCCTATTCCACCGTCAGCCAACTTGGCTACATGATGATGGCCCTGGGTATTGGCGGCTGGCTGGCTGGCATGATGCACCTGATCACGCACGCTTTTTTCAAGAGCTTGCTCTTCATGTGTTCGGGTTCAGTCATTCACGCGGTCCACACCAACGAAATGCCCTTGATGGGTGGGCTCTGGCGCAAGATTCCCTATACCGCTTTCACGATGCTGGTCGGATGCCTGGCGATTGCCGGGGCGAGTATTCCGTTCGTCATTGGGCTCAGTGGCTATTATTCCAAGGATGCCATCCTGGAACAGGCTTTTTCCTTCATGCAAACCAACAGTGGCAGCCCGGTATCGATCTTTTTCTGGGTTGCTGCCGGCGGTGCAGCGATCACGGCTTTCTACATGTTCCGCCTCTGGTTCATGACGTTTGCCGGTAAGCCCAGGGACCAGCATCGCTACGACCACGCCCATGAATCCAAGATCATGTATGCCCCGCTGCTGGTGCTGGCCCTGTTTGCCATCAGCGTTGCCTGGAAACCGATCTCGTCATTTGCTCCGTGGGACAGCCTGAGCCTGGCCAACCTGCTTGAAACGGCAAGGCCGCTGGGTTCCGGGGGTGAGAAGCAAGCATTAACCAGCGCCCTGGCATGGCCCGATGAACACGACAGCCA
>JAYGDH010000106.1:0-6046 GCA_046583055.1 Pirellulaceae bacterium
AGCCCACCTTCGCTTCCCAGCGCTGGTAAACATTGCCGCACGGTTCCCAGAAAACTTTAAACATCGGTTCACGGGTACTGAATCCGGTGTCACGTGCATCCGGGTTGCGGAAGTCTGGTGTTTCATCAATTCGTTTAAAGCCGTCTGTCTCTCTGAGGTAACCCTCAAAAAGATAACCCCAGCGGCCATTTTCCGTATCGTAGGTGTCACCAACCCAGGTATGAGTACGAAATTCATTCTGACTGCCAAACAATACCTTCAGGTAAATCGCTTCTTCAGCAGGAATCGGTGTCGAGCGAAAGTTCATCGCACCACCGGTCGTATGAGGCCCATAACGAATCTGGCTGTGCCCCTTGAAAACTTCGATGGTGTGCATTCTCCCCACGGTGGGAAAATAGTAAGCGGAGGGAGCCGCATAGGGTGCTGGGGCTGTCAGCACACCGTCTTCCATGATCGTTAGTTTCGCGCTACGGGTCGTATCGACACCGCGTAAACTGATGTTCGGAAAGTTTCCGTAACCATCCTCGCTGCGCAAGTACACACCAGGCGCTTTGCGTAATACCCGCTCAATGTTGTCGTACGCCTGGTAACGAATATCTGCCGGTCCCAAAGAAGTTCCGGACCCAGGCACACCAAACATCGACTCCGGATCCCCAAAGAAAGAGCCCGATCCAATACCCGGCTCGAAGGCCGGCTCGGGAGTCTCAACCACCGTCGGTGGTATTGTGATCGGCGGCTCATCATCCTGCTGTGCCATCAGCGGCTTGGAGATCAGCCAGCAACTCAACAGGACCGACAGGCAACTAGCAGCAATCCGCCCCCGACATTTCAAGATCGCCTGCCTTCGTATTTGCTCGTACCTCATTTACACTCGTAAATCCTTCAACAAAAGAAAGTTGTCGAACACGTCCTTCCGGTCCAACAAAATGCCTTCCCTTGCGAGCTCTTGCGTTCACACCGCACCAAGCGCTAGGTACCTGCAATTCTGTTAATCTGTATCGGTTATCCGACCTGTAAGCATGAGGCAATTGAGCGGGGTCGAGGGCTGATCAGCTAGCACTTAGAAGCGGCTGACTGGGACGATCGAGGGAGCTGTTTCACGACTCGATGAAGAAGCTCGCCTGGCACTCAGCGATCGCTGCTGCCGTATCGGCACGGCTGGCAAGACCTTCCATGACCACCACGTTTCGCTTCCGCTTGAGCGACTTCCCTGCCAACAGCACACGGCAACCGGTCGGCAACGGGTTGCGATACCGGATTTCACATTTGGCCGTATAGCAGCGTAATCCTTTCCGGTAGAGCCAGTTGGCCATGACATCATCCAGCAAGCTAAAGAGGATTCCGCCGTGGGTAATCCCGTCGTATCCGCAATGATCGGTTTCTGGCGTGAACTCGCCACGACAAATCTCGCCGTCCAGGTGAAACTGGACGTGCAGACCAAGGGGATTGTGAGGGCCACAGACAAAGCAATTATTGGCATCATCTCGACCTTGCCGAGAATTCGGATCCTGATTCATGATACGTATCCTTGGGCAGAAAGGGTGCCAATCATCCTCGCAACTGGACCTGGCCTGTCTACACAGTGACTCGGTTGGCAGCGAACTGCCCTCCGCTCCAGGCAGTTTCTTCCTACGGTACACCACGTCACAAAAGTTCGCTTCCCCCGCTAGTAATTGGGAGTCGGTGGTTGGTAGAGACTGGTATCCAGGTCACGGAACCAATCGATCGTCCGTTGCAATCCTTCCACCAACTCAATCGAGGGTTCCCACTGGAGCCGGCGCCGCGCCAGGGTGATATCCGGACAGCGTCTCACGGGATCATCCGTTGGCAGGGGCTTGGAAACCAACCCTGCCTCGCTACCGACAAGTTCAATGACCGTTTCTGCCAGCTGACGAATCGTGTACTCGGTGGGATTCCCCAGGTTTACCGGCCCGCTGAAATCATCTTCTGCAGCCATCATCTTCAGAAGTCCATCCACAAGGTCGTCACGGTAACAAAAAGAACGCGTCTGGGATCCATCACCGAAAATCGTTAATGCCTGCCCCTCGAGGGCCTGCAAGATGAAGTTCGAAACGACCCGCCCATCAAACGGATGCATGCGTGGACCATAGGTATTGAAGATCCGCACCAGTCGAATATTCACCTCGTGCATCCGGTGATAGTCCATGAAGAGCGTTTCCGCAGCCCGTTTACCCTCGTCGTAACAAGCACGGGGACCAATCGTACTGACATTGCCTCGATAATCTTCCGGCTGAGGATGGACTTCCGGATCCCCGTAAATTTCACTGGTTGATGCCTGTAATACTTTTGCTCCACACCGTTTAGCCATTCCCAGTACGTGAATAGCTCCCAGTACCGAGGTCTTGACCGTCTTGATGGGGTTGTATTGGTAATGCCCAGGAGCGGCAGGACAAGCCAGGTTATAGATCTGGTTTACATCCAGCTGAATCGGCTTGGTAATATCATGTTCGATCAGTTCAAAATTGGGTTCGTTCAGCAGGTGAGCAATGTTTTCGCGTTGGCTGGTGAAAAAATTGTCCAGGCAAAGAACGTGAGCTCCTCCCGCAACCAGGCGTTCACACAAGTGCGATCCCAGGAAGCCACTACCCCCGGTTACTAGAATTCGCTGCCCAGCTGACACGCCACGGTCCTCACGAAGAGATTCCGAAGATTCATTCCCACTGCCCGACCTGGACAGCCTGACCACTTGCCAGCGGTCAGTATAGAGAATTTTTCGAGCGGAAGAAGGCGAACTCGCAGCAGGCTACCATGCCTGGACTGCTAGCAAATCCGGCCCTGGATTCCGCTGGACACCAGGGGAACATTTCAAGTACGCTCTGCCTCCTTGCCAACTGACCATCCTGGGAAAGGAGTTCCTGGTGAAACGACTACCGATCCTTGCTCTCTTGCTGCTGGTGATTGCGGCGGGAGCTACCGTTCTGACACGGTTTTCGAACTCGGTCTCAGCGGAAGATTTCCGCATGGAAACTGATGTATTTGCGGGTACCAGTGCCGATCCCATCGTGGAAACTCTCACGATCTTTCGTGGCCAGGTAATCTACGACTTCATGGGTTCCAAGGGAGAAGAAATCACGATTCTCAACATCCCCCGGGGCTCCCTGGTATTGCTGGATACGCGTCGCAAGCTCAAGACCACGATCACCACGAGCCAACTAATGGCGTTTACCGCGGCAGTCAAATCCGCTGCGACCTCCACGGACCAAAGTCGTTTAGTTGCACCCCAGTTCCAAGAAACGTACGACTCGGCCAACCAGGTCCTGACACTCTCCGATGTACAACTGACCTATCGCGTCGAGGCGATCAAGCCGCAGCATCCGGATTGTGCCCAGCGGTTCCAACTATTTGCTGACTGGTACGCACGGTTAAATGCCACCCGGGTCGGCAATCCACCGCCATTTGGTCGTATCGAGTTGAACCGGTCCCTGGCCAAGCGTGGCCTCATCCCGGCCCAGATCGAGCGTACCGTAGGTCCCACGACATCACCGGATCGACAGCAGAAAATGCGTAGCCGTCACCTGACCAACTGGCAACTGACGGATACGGATCGTAAGCGGATCCACCGCGCGGAAGAATACTGCAAGCATTTCCAGGAAGTTACCGCCGATCGCTACTGGCAAACGGAACCCCTGCCCCCTGGCAAACCTGCTACCAACTAACGCCGTGATACGGTTCCCAGCAAACGGGACTCACTACTTGAGGGGCGTTTTCTTCAGGTCCTGGTACTTCTTGAACTGACCGGCTACCTCGGCTTGCTGCGTATCTCCTGGATGAACCAGCACTCGATAATGCAGCGTCATGGTCTCACCTTTCTTCATCTGGTGCGAACCGTCAACCGAGTTATCCCCCTTGAAATGGTGCAAGCCGAAAGGATTTGCCGTGAACAGCCCGTAGGTCCGGACGTGCCAGTAAGTGGGATAACGAAAGCTGGAGGGATGATTCATAATGGTGATACCGACCACCTTGCCCTTGGGCGTCGCGGAGCCATAGTAATCAACCCAAGGTGCAGCCTTACCCCAGGCCGCCTTATCCTTGTCACCATGAGAGTTGATCACGTGTCCGCCCGGTTTCGAATCCACTTTCATGGACCCGGCCACGCGGACGCCAAAAGACCCCTCCTTGGTATCACCAAACTTCACCGGACCAGCTGACGCTGTGACGGTAGTATCGAAATCGATCCAGTACGAGCTTCCCTGGCTGCCAAACGTCAGGCGTCGCACATCCTCGCAGACCTTCTTTCCTTCCGCGGACATCCAGTCATTGCGGCTGACGATCACTGCCTGCTCGCCACCCTGAACCAGTTCAAATTTTCGATGAACGATCTTGCCATGCCCCTTGTTTTCGCTCCAGAAATCGATGCCGTTCACGTTGCCGTGAGTAAACCAGAAAGAGCGATGGTGGACATGGTCACTGCGCTCGGTATCAAGCGCTACACGCATCGGATAACCACGTGTCATTTCTTCGCCATGGGGTCCGATCAACGGCCAGAGAATCGGCTTGGCACCGGAAAACACGAGGTACCGAGTGACAAGCTTGCCGTTTCGGCTCACCGTGATTCCCTTGTCATCCTGCTGCAACACGAATTCCGCCGACTGAACCACCGGTGACAACAACATCCAGGCAGCCATCAGCCCCAAACCCGTCACCCACCATTTCATGCTTTTGATCTTGTGCAGCATCGAACACATCTCCTCTTTCTTTGAGTTTTCCCGAACCAGTGTTTCAGCGTGACCGCTGCAATCGCGTTGATCATCCTAGCCGGTCACCGGATCGCTGACCAGCATTGACCAGAGGTAACTAGATAGCGAAACAACTAGCCTTTACGAGGGGGAAGAGGGGGGCTGACATGCCTAGACTGCACCTGCCAAGGAAAACCAAACTTATCTCCCCACTTTACCGATACTACGCATTAGACCTATAGCTCTCATATCATCCAGCTGGAATTTATCATCCCCTTCATCGATCAGAACTGCCTTACCGGTTCTGTAGCATCAATACGAGGTGAGCCACTATGCCGGCAACGACTGTTCGAATTGCTAACGTCCGAGACTTACGCAACTATGTTTATGAGTACATCTGCGATCAAAACCAGTTGGAAGCCGGTGTTTTCCACATGTCCGAACGGATTCTCACGCGTCTTGGCAAGCCTTGCGGGATGCTTTACTGCCTCTTTGGACCACGCAGTGTGAAGTTGACTGCTGTCTGGGAAACGGACCGTAACACCGTCCTGTTTTACGACTCGGCCGGCGGGCGACGACAGCATGTCCAGTTGGAAGGTCCAACACTGAAGCAGGTTCGCGCGCATCAGCAACCTGTACCCCAGGCAGCCTGAGGCATTCTTAACCAGTCCAACGCTCCAGGTCGAACAGGAAGTTTCGACCTTAATCCCCCTATTCACGGAGGTCTAACAGGTGCTTGTTCTTTCACGTAAAGAGACCCAAATATTACATCTAGGTGATTCGATCACAATCAAGATCGTTGGAATTTCAGGCAACCAGGTCCGCCTGGGAATCGAGGCTCCGCGGGAAATACGAGTTCTTCGTGACGAGTTGACTCCCCACGAAAAACCGACGACCTGATCGGTAGTTGTTAAGCTAGGGTATTGCCTGGATGTAAAAGCGGCAAAGACCCCCCATTAGAGCGGTATCAATCCGTGAAATATACCTTTAACATCCATCAACGAACACAAATGCTTTTTGACATTTTCATCGCAGTCGGTTATCCTTAACCCCGAATTTAGCGCTGTGTCAGGAAGATTGCGGAAGCGTCCAAATTCGGTACTGCCGGTAGCTTCCCGAAGAGCCTGCCCTACAGTAAAACAACGTTGCTCGTTCTGTTGTCGGTTAGCTGTACAGTGACGACAGATATTGATCTTTTGAGTCAAGGGAACTATTAACTTCCGAGTGAATGACCATTACGGAGAGACAATTCCATGAAGTGTAAAGGTAATAACCTGAATCGTCGCGGTTTCATGCATGTTGGTTTTTTGGGTGGTCTGGGGATCACGCTGGCCGACTTCTATCGAATG
>JAYGDH010000113.1:0-2014 GCA_046583055.1 Pirellulaceae bacterium
GGTTTAACCTTGCCTAATTCGCGGATGCCGTCGGTGCTGGCGGGGTCCAGGGCAATCTGCCGGTCCAAGGGTTGCTCAACCACGAGGATATTCCGCCAGAAATCGGCAAGTTTGGGACAAGCCCGAATCGAATCGATAAGCGCATCCAAATCACCAGGTTGCTTGTATTGTTCGTTTCCGTCGAGCGTCACCCGGTAGTTTCTTCCCCGGTACCGTTCCACGATCGCCGCGATCTGCCGAATCCGCTCCAGATCCGCGTCCGTATCATTGGCCACTTTCACTTTCAGATAACTAATACCATCGTCCCGCACGTACTCTTCGAAAGCCTGGGGGAATCCGTCGTTCAGTTGTTCCCCGGGCGGGATGTCCGCAACCGTGAGCGGATCTGATAGTCCAATCGTATGTCGAACGTAGATTGAACCGGCCGGTTGGGCGGGCAACCAATCCCGCACCTCGTGCCCCTCGAGAGCCTCGTGAATCTCAGCCGGTCGGATCCCGTAAAGCCCGCGCCGTACCGCCTGGTCAAAACTCATGGAGGCGTGGCGGGCGATCGCATCCATCATTGCGCGCTCGACAAAACTGATCCCAAATGCCGCGACCAGGGGGGGTAAACCGCGCGTCTCCGCCCAGGCATGCACATGATCATAAACGGGCTTCCAACCCTCAAAGAGAGTGACTGGTTCCCTCATCGTCTGGGCGAACTGTTCTGTCGCCTCGTCGACTGCCTCCAGCATCTCGTTGATCTGCGTTTCAAAGGTCTTGTCGGGTGATTTGTCGAACCAGCCCGGCGGCAAGCAATCGCCGCTAAAACCGACCTGTCGAGTCCCCTCGATTTCGACGACAATACCCATGACCGCCTGGGGGCACCGCGTCAGGCAGGTATTTGCGTAACGAAATGGAATGCGAACTGTCGAATTCCGCAAGCCAAGGCGGCTCTCCTTGAGTGATACCCGTGTCACGAAAGCATCTCCCTGGAATGCTGAAGTTACTGGACCTGGTCGCCGACTAGCTTATCGACTTCCTCTGCAAGCCTGGCGAGAATTTCATCATACGCGTAGGCGCCAAGGGTTTCCGATCCTTTTTTCAGATTAACATACTGAGGTCCACACCAGAGCCCCAGGTCGGCATCATCCGTTTCCCCGGGTCCGTTTACGCGGCATCCCATCACGGCGATTGTCAGGTCCTTGTCTGCCGCGTAGGCGGTGATCTTTTTTACTTCCTGCGCCAATTCTACAAAGGACTCATTTTCCACCCTTGAACAACTTGGGCAGGAAATAATGTTCATACCACCGTCATTGAAATTAACCACTGATCGGACCCGCCCAGCCGCGATATCCGACAAGATACTGCTGCCGGCCTCGATCTCCTCGTTTTTCCTGCCGTTGGGGACCGTCAGCGACACGCGGATCGTGTCACCGATGCCGTAGCCGATCAATTGTTCAAATGCCACGCGCGTCTTGATAACACCATCAGGCGGGAGGCCCGCCTCGGTCACTCCCAGGTGAAGCGGGATCTCGGGGCGACTCTCCGCAAATGTCCGGTTCAACTCGACTACCTTGGTCGGGCTGGAATCCTTCAGGGATACGCAGTACCGTGTGAAACCGATCTGGTCAAGCAACTCACAGTGCTCCAGTGCGCTCGCCAGCATCGGTCCGACTGAATCGTCTTCCGCAAACTTATCGACTTTATCCGGGTCTACGCTGCCGCAGTTCACGCCCACCCGGATGGCACAATCATTTGCCGCCGCAATATCGGCCAGGTATTTCACCTTGTCCTGCCAGGGTTTCGAGCGTTCATGGTGGTACAGATGTCCTGGGTTGTAACGAATCTTATCCACGGCGGGTGCCACGATTTCCGCCATCCGATAGTTTTCCTGCAAGTCGACAGCCAGGTTGGCCTCCGTTCCCGCCCTGATCGGACCCAGGGCCTCGGCATCGCGCCGGCTGTCGACGGCGATTCGGACGACGTCCGCGCCGGCGGCATAGAGATGATTGACCTGCTCCACCGTGGCCTC
>JAYGDH010000151.1:0-18681 GCA_046583055.1 Pirellulaceae bacterium
TGTCCGATCCCGCCAGGTCCTTGAGTCGGAATTCGTATAAGAACCCTTGACGCAAGTCGTTGACCTGCAGTTCCACGCTCATCCCATCGGCAGCGACCGCCACCCGCGAGGGTTTTTCAATCCGGCGATCTTTGTCGGACCCGCCGTAGGCTGGGGTCGAAACACGCGTATAGGAAATCAGCGCGTAGTTCTCCAGGCTGGCTGCCCGCTGACGATCCACGGGACGGGTAAATACTATTTTAAAACCACCTGGCTGGGCACGAACCTCTGCAATACCAGCAACGAGTTGCTTCGCATTGAAACGCATTTGAACGAGTGAACCAATGTTATTGCCACCCCCCCAGCCACTATCGCGAATACTTCCCACGTACAGTTCCCCACGCGGTGAAACGGCACAGGACAGGGGTCCCAGGAAGGTCTCTTCTTGCTTCGGCACATCGAAACTGAAAGGATAGATAGCTCCCTGGATCGTCTTGCCAACCTGCTGCAAGCTCATCCTGACCAGGCGACGCGTATCATACTCGCAACCGACCAGGTGGCCCTCGAAGGGGCCGAACACACCCTTGCTATCCTGTTCCAGGAGGTGAGCCGGTGTCTCCAGAAAACAGATACCGTTCACGCTACGTGTCCAGGGATGGGGAATATCAATAGCCGGTGGTGTGAGAGGAGGTGCAAAACCATCACGGCGTTCCACCTTATTCAGGAACCCGAAGCGAACCCCCGGTACCACGTGATTCAACTCGTTAAAAGGATTGTAGTTCCCCTGGTTATCCGTCACGAATAACTGGCCGCGTCGATTCCTGGCAATTCCGGTGGGAAACCGGTGGCCACCAGTTAATGTTTCAACGCGGTAGTGGCCGGGATCCTCAATCGTCGGTTCCCGGGGAACCAACTTGAGAACCTTGCCACGTAGATGAGCCGCTACCTCGGAACGATCATCCTGCTGGCACGCTGTCGCGACATAATAATTGCCTTGCTTATCACGTGGCAGACCAATAGCCCAGTCATGGTAATCCGTGGTATGTCCCCATCCCGACGCCAACCTGATCACGCGTTCAACGCGTCCATCACGGTCTTCATCAAACATGCGCAACAACGCATACTTATTAATCACATCCACGTGACTGTCATAAGCAGCAATTCCAAAGGGGGCAGCCAATTCGTCACTGAAAGGACGTACCTGGTCTTCCAGGCCATCCCCGTTTGTGTCCACACCCTGCCACACCCGACCTTTGAGTGATGTAAAAAACAGGCGGCCATCTGGTGCCCAACTCATCGCCGTCGGCATCACGTTGGCCACCAGGGGCAAACGAACGGCGTTAAAACCCGGTACAACATGCAGGTTGACTGGTTCAGGATTCTTGATCGCAACGGGTACCTGTGGAAACTGATCCACGGGAAAATCACTCGTGTACCATAAAGCCAGGCGTACCGGCTGGTCCGGCCTTGACGACCCGGACACCTGCAGCCAACCATCCGCCAGGAGCTTGCCGATGGTCCCCGGTAAACGAATCTCCACACCCCCTCCTGGTAGCAGCTCAATCTTGCGACTCTCCAGTTTCAACTGTTGCTGCGGAAGTTGCTCCGGTTCTGCCACCCTCAGTAACAAGGTAGCTCCCGCGGGCACCCCGGATACTTCCAGTTGCCGCTGCCAACCGGACTGGTGACCACTCGAGGGCAAGGGTACTAATCGCTCCTGGACGGTAACGACCTGTTTCTCAGCACTACCCGTATCAAAATGAAGCCGACGACGAAACTGAATTCCACCCTTGATGTGCTGCCACTGGTCAAGCTGCGTCAGGAACTGGCCCTGGGCCACCGGCTGCAGGCGACGACCTCCCAACTGGAGTTGAACCTGGCTTTGTTGATCCTTGATCTTCAACCAGGATTTTTCCGGGACATCCCAGAACCATGTCTTTCCCTGGGTACGTTGATGAGCCACGTCACCCTGCCACCAGCCAAGCAGCCGGTTCGTTTGCAGATCGAACAAAACATTGTGACGATTTGGCAAGCCTACCAGCAGCGGTTTGGTATACACATCAGAACCAACATGGAGCACGTCCGTTAGAAACGCTGCCTGTTCATCGCGACCAGGTATCCCGGAGCGTCTGACGATCCGCACGGCATCGGTCGGAGGAGGCTTGAAACCCGGCTGATTCAGTACCTGCCAGACGGCATCCAGTTGATGATCCAGGTGGTCATCCAGGACTCCTTTCACGGCCAGCTTGATCGAGGGCATCTCCATGCGGGGAACCATCCGGGCAGGATTACGCACAAACCGGTCAAACCATTCCCGGCGGAGGCGTGTTGACAAACCACTCAAATCGGGACCCCGCGCATTCAAGGGAGCTTTGACCGGTTTTACCCCACCAATCTCGTGACAGCTCGTGCACCCGAAACCGGCCGTGGTCACCAGGCGTCGTCCGGCACTCTCCACCACCCGGTCGGCAACTTTTGGCAGCGACGGCCTGTTGGCTGGTCCACCAGCGGGAACCCGATCCGTATCAACCAGGTGCTGAACAAGCCGCTTGATCTGGGCCTCGCTCAATGGAAATTCAGGCATCCGTACGTGTAACCAGGGCCGATGTACCGGCCCCTGCCGCTGAATCACCTTTTGCAGAGCCAGGTCCTGCAACTTATCACCCACACTGTTAAGCGAGGGCGGGGTCATGGCCGGGACCAGGGAAGCCAGGGCCGTATCGGTAGCCGCTACCGCAGTCAAGCGGGGAGCAATTCCCTCCTCCCGGTAACGAGCATGGCAGGCCAGGCAATTCTGTTCACGCAGCAGTTGGCTGGCATCGACGGTCACTGGCTGCCGAGCCTGCTTTGCTGGCAACGATCTGCTGGAAGTCAAAGCGGCCGTAACAACTTCCTGGACCGCGCGCTGATCTTTTACCGAAAGACGGTAGCGGGGTTGCGTGGGGTTCGTCTGCCCCGGGCCGCTACAAGCGGTTTGCCATTTTGATTGCGCTAGCGGCAAGGGATTCGCTACGGGCGCTGGCACAACTTTTTGATTCGTTTCATGGCACGAGGTACAGCGATATTTTTGGACCAGCTCCTTCCCCTGCTCGACTTGCTGCGCCGTGAACTTGCCATCTCTATCGGCCTGCTTGCTAACAGTATTGGACAATGTCTTCAAGTACTCGGCCAGGTCCAACCGCTCCAGGGGTGTCAATTCGAACCGGGGCATTCGATGTTGTGGGTTGATTCGCCGCGGTGATTCCAGCCAGGATGCAAAAAAATCACTGGTCCGTTTATCGGCGATACCGTTTAATGAACCACCTCCGAAAAGATTCGCCGTTCCCAGCTTTTCCACCTGGTGGCATGCCAGGCAGCCGCTGGTCATGAACAGCCGTTGCCCTGCCCTGGCCTCTCCCTGGGTGCGCGGTTTTTCCCCTTTCTTGTTCTTCTTGGCAGGCTTAACTTTTTCTTTTGGTTCCAGTGACAGCGGCTTGGACTGGCTCCAAAGGTAAGCCACGATCGCTTCGGCCTGGGACCGGTTCAAATCAAAATCCGGCATGCGGCGTTGATCGGGAGCTGGCTCGTGGGTGCCGACCAGGCGGCCGATTAGCCAGCCTGGATCCATCGTGCCCCGCAGGTGCTGCAGGGCAGGTCCCCTGGCGGCCGCTGGCTGGCCGGGCATCTCGTGACACTGGGTACAGCGCATCGCACGCACCAGCTGGTAACCACGATCAAACGTGTCACTAACCGTCCGATTCGCATCATGGTACCACTGTCGCGGATCGACTGGCTCCCATTCAAACCCTGGTCCTGTCCAGTACAGGACCAGTTTCCCCGCACCATTCCGGGATCGATAAGTGATGCTAACTGGATGCCAGTCGAAAGGGAGCTCGATCGGTTTAGAAACCAGCCAGCCTGCTTCACTGGTGTTCCCATCCAGCAGCAGCTGGTCATTCAATTTCAGCTGGAGTTGCCCTTTCACGTAAGCGGCCAGTCGGTAAGGTCCCTGGACCTGGGACATCAGGTATCCCGACCAGGTAACCGAGAAAGGGCCCGGCGTGATCCTGGGATCCGGGGGCGAGTCTTGCCACGAAAACGCCAGGCGAGAATCGACACGCTGGACGCGACCGATTGCATTGCCACGCTGGGCGCGAAAATCTGCCAACAAACCGGCACGGTACTGCTCGTCTAGTTCAGCAGGCAGCCCGGTTTGTGCAAGGGCCAGGTGAGGCACTAGGAAACACCCCACCAGGAAAACCGTTGATAAACGCCCTAACCGTTGATTCATCGATTCTGTTTCGCCCCCCGGTTCGTGTATCAGACGTAACTCTCCAGTGCCACCGGTCGCCAGGTGCTAGTCTACAAGGCCATGTAGAAAGCACAATCAGGGATCCACGTTCATCATGTAGAGATCGAAACGACCAGCTCTTTCGGAGACCACTGCGATCCGTTTCCCATCGGGATGCCAGGCCGGGTAATCATCTCGTTCCGGGTGATTGGTAACTCTCCGCAATCTCGAGCCATCGAGGTTCATCACGTAGATCTCACGGTTACCATCTCGCTGGCTGGCAAAGGCGATCCGTGTTCCATCGCGGGAGATCACGGGACGAATATCCTGCATGGGTGAATTCGTCAGGCGACGAACGTCTTTACCCGCGGCGGTCATCGAGTAGATCTCGTAATTTCCATCTCGCGTGGACCCGAAAACAATGGTCTTTCCATCGGGCGTGTAGCTGGGCCAGTTATCAACCCCGCGCACCTCGGTCAACGGTTTACGGTCTCCTGCTTCCATGTTGACCGAAAAAATCTGCTGGTTACCATTCTCCGGAAAACAGTAAAGGACCCGTTCTCCCGTGGGTGAAATCGCCGGGCTGCGCATCCCGGAAAAACCACCGGCAGGTTTCACCTCGGCACTCTTGATCCCCTGGATATCGCGGATCACCAGTGCCAGGCTGAGGTTTCCCCGGCTTTGAATAAACGTGTAGAACTGGCCGTCTGCCGAGAAGGCCGGAGCAAATTCCGACTTGGGAGCGTCCTTGTGATAAGGAACGGTCTCGCCACTCTGCATGTTCCTGCGCAGCATCCGCATCTTGATACTGGATTCATCCACGACGTAGACCAGGGTCTCACCGTTCTCGATAAAGACCGGGTCCCGTTTATTCCGACCATCATTGGTCAACCTGATTTCGTCAGCTGCTGCCGCCGGCCATGGCACGCACATGGTAATCACAAGGATCAGCCCGATCCACGTATGCATACCCCGGCAGGCTTTCAAGGAACGGTTATACATCAAGGCCTCACACCAGTTCCTCAATGACCTTGCCACCATCGAGCACCTGCATTTCTGCACGCGTCTGGGCCGTTACCCCACACAATTCCGCCACGGTCGTACCCACCATCAACGGGGTAATCGGTTCAGTCACCGGGTCTTCCCCCCGGCGATCACTTTCTCCGATCACTCGCCCGGGTTCGATCCCGGCACCAGCCCACATCGAGAAGTAACAGCGTGGCCAGTGATCTCGTGCAGCGCGCTTGTTAATCTTGGGCGTGCGGCCAAATTCTCCCATGGCCAGCACCAGGGTGGTTTCCAGCAGGCCACGCTGTTTCAAGTCATCCAGCAGCGCAGAAAAGGCGCGATCGAAAACGGGACCATGACGATCCTGAAGCAACTCAAAGTTGTAGATATGCGTATCCCAGCCAAAATCACAACCAGGCGACATCGCTTCCACGTAGTCGCTCCAGTTAACCTGGATGTAAGGAACCTCGGCCTCTACCAGGCGTCGTGCCAGCAGGCAACTCTGGCCGAACTTCGTGTAACCATACTGTTCCCGTGTCGACTCCGACTCCTCGGTCAGGTCAAACGATTTCACTGCTTCCGGTTTCATCAACAAGTTGTAGGCCGTTTTATAAACACGGCTCCAGTTAGCCACATCCGAACCATCCGCCAGTCGACGGGTTCCATCGATTCGTTGCAGCAGGTCCTGCCGATTGTTGATACGGTCAGGGGTTAACCCGTCCAGTAGTCTCAGGCCAGGCATCTCAACTTCACCCAACGGAGTGCAATTCACCAGGAATGGATCGTGCGCCGGGCCCAGCGTCCCACCACCATATCCCTTGATCCGTCGCGGAAGGTCTCGTGGAATCCCACGGCCCACGTAAAAGAAAGGAGGCAAATCACCGGGCTGCGTCTGCGACTTGGAGATGATTGCTCCGAAATTGGGTTGCACCGGTCCGGGCGACTCCTCGAACCCAGTCAGCCCGACAGTACCTGCTCCCGGATGACCTCCATTGGACGAAACCATCGATCGAATCAGCGTGAACTGGTCAGTTCGCTGCGAAAGCTGCGGCAATAACTCGGTAAACTGCAAACCGGGTGTCTTCGTTTGGATCGGACAAAACGGTCCACGATATTCCTGGGGTGCATGAGGCTTGGGATCTACCAGGTCCAGGTGACTGGGAGCGCCCCATAACCACAACAGGATGACTGACTTGGCCTTGCGCTCATCCGCAGCCTGGGCCAACCGGGGAATCCCGGTGGCACTAAACGCCAATGGCAACCCGGTACTCAATTTCAGGAAAGATCGCCGATTCAAACCGGCACAGGTGCGTGATTTAAAGTTTCCTACGTGCAGCATCCCTGGCCTGCCTATTCCCTGGATTGAATCACTTCCACCGCATTCTCGAGATTCCAGTAACCTGATACTATCTTACCACAAATCAATCCTGCCTAACCCGGCAATTCAAGATCGTCGCAAGATGCCAGCCTTCTTAAACACAGCTGCCATGTTCCGGTAACAGGTCTTTACCGCCACCTGGGGATCGTATCCAGGCTGTCTCCAAACCGCACTACTAACCTCACAACAAATATCGCCACGATAGCCTCCTGCCACCAGTGTTTTTAACAAGGTATCGTAGTCAATGGTTCCGGCTGCACCGGGAAGAACAAAAGTTACCTTACCGCCCTGTTGCATCGCATCCTTAACGGCCACGTGCGCCAGGTGCGGAAGCGCCGTGCGAATCGTCTCCCGTAGATCCAGTTGCCGGAACGCGTAATGGCTGTAGTCATAACACATGCGGATCGAGGAATCCTTTCCCAGTCGCTCGATTAACCAGGCCGCCTCTCGCGGTCGAGACATGGCACCACCACGATGCGGCTTGATAGCAATAATCGTCTTCGTCGACCGGGCAACCTCACTCCATTGACCCAACCGATCCAGGAAAAGCTGGTTTGATTCTTTCCAGTCCTTACCTCCCAGGACAGTCTGGATCACGGGAGGTTCATGCGGCGCGAGATCGTGTGCCATTTCCGCTGCCTCTCGCAAGCGCCGCACGTTCTTTTGCTGGGTAGACCGATCCCCGCTGGGACGCAGGTTCTCCATCAGGGATGTCAGCACCAGGCCGGACTGTTCTACCTGTCGACGGATAGACAGACGCCGTGTCTTGGACATCTTACCTGGCTCGGCATCCCAGCCCTCGGTCGCCGTCAATTCCACGGAATCGTAACCGGTGTCCGCCAGCAACTTGATCGCCGCCTCGGTTTTCATGCCCTGCGTACCATAGGTTCCAAACCCAAGCGTGAGACCTTTTTTTCTCGGGGCATCTGCAGGTTTTGCACTCTCGGCTGACAGACCAGGCAAGCAACTGGAAAGACCAGCAACTGCCGTTACTTTGAGTACTCTTCGCCGTGTCCAGGCTTCCATCGGATATCCTTCCTTACACGGTATCCAAAACCGGCAAAACGAACCGTTCTGCTAGTCATTTTTTTATGCCACCGACGTTTGCTACAATCCTCGGCGCCCGCTAAATTTACTGTAAGCTGGGCCATCCATTCACAACTGCCGGGCTCACACATTCTAGCAGACCGAAGAATGCGATTCACCATGTTCCCTGGCACCTTTCCCTGAGCAATCCCAATGATCTCTGTCTTTCCGTCCAGTCAGCCTGTTTCGAGTTACCCCGTGATTTCCAGGACCACCCGCTGCATCCAAATGGCATTGGTCACATGGCTTGCCACCACCACAATCGCCAGCGGACAGGATCCCTCCCGGCCAGCACCAAAACAGGTTGTCTTCTATGCCATGGGAGATATTCCCTACGTGCCAGCGGAAGATGCATTGCTGCCCAGGCAAATCGCCGCAATTCCCGCTGATGCCCAGTTCCTGGTTCACCTGGGAGATATCAAGGACGGTACCACCCCGTGCGAGGAACCCGTCTACCGAAAAGTAGCAGGCATGCTGGCTAAATCAGCAGTACCTACCTTTATCGTACCTGGTGACAACGAATGGAATGATTGCCAGCAACCCGAGCAGGCATGGAAATACTGGCAAAAGTACTTTCGACGTTTTGACGAGCGTTGGAAACATGGCTTCCAGGTAACACGTTCTCCACGGCACGACGAGAACATTGTTTTCGTACACCATCGCGTGCTGTTCGTGGGTCTCAACCTCGTGGGAGGACGCGTGCACGATGCAGCCGAATGGAAAGGTCGTCACCGTGACAATCTTTCCTGGACCCGTGAAGCCATGACACGTCATGGCCAGCAGGTGCATGCCATGGTCATCCTGGCTCACGCAAATCCGCAGCCAAATCACGAAGATTTTTTCAAGCCATTTGTCGAGGCTGCCAAGACTTTTTCCAAGCCGATCCTCTACATCCATGGAGACGGTCATCGCTGGATCAAGGACCATCCCTGGGAAGCCAAAAACATCCTCCGCATACAGGTTGACCAGGGCGGGAAGGCACCACCGCTGAAAGTCACGGTACGCGACGATCCGCAGGAACCATTTCAGTTTGATCGACGCAAATAGAATATTTGCCCGCGAGAAAACGTCGAGCCATTACTCGCTGCGACGCGTCAGGAAGATGCCCAGGTAAAACAGGCCAACCAGGGCCAGCAAGCTTCTGATCTGCTCAAACATCGTCGTGCCTACCAACTCCTGCAAGGTCATCTTGCCAACCTGCTCGCTACCCAACGGGTTATTGACAGGCACCATCTTGAAACGAGGATCGCCCTCGTTCGCGCGAACGGGTACCAACCGAAAATCAGTGGTGGAAGTCGTTCCTGGAAAAGCCTCTGTTCCCCCAGGTGCGGTCTCCTGGGTCACCACTGCTTCCTCATCCGAGGACTCGGTCACCTGGGCCAAATCATCGCGTTTCCGGGGTCCCTGGTCAGGATCCGGAATCGGCTCCTGGTCGCCAAAGCCATGATCGAAAGAACCGTCCATCTTCTCTGGTTGCTCCTGTTGGCTGGCAACCTGATCTTTCAAGGCATTTCCCAGCTCGGCGGTAGCTGATGGCAACGGGTTTCCTTCTGATCGTGATACCGGCTGCGTGGACTGGCGATTGACCAGCAGGCCAGGCGATGGCTGGCTGGGTTCGAGTTGCTGCAATATCGGATCGAGAAACTGTTGTACTCGGCCGGAATAACTGCCAGACGTTGTCCCACGTCCCGCGCCAAACAACACGCCAGCCAGTTCACCATTTTGATTAAAAATAGGGCCACCGGAATCTCCCTGCCTGGCTTCGACTGATAGCTCAAGCATCTCGTAGGGAAAATTTAGCCCCGGGGCAACGTACTGGGTGCATTGCCCCCAGGTCATGCGATACTTGCCAGAACCGTAACCGGCGATTGCCAACCGATCACCTGGTTTTGCTGCCCGTTGGGCAATCGGTACCGCTTCAACTTTAGGGCTCCAGATCACCAGCGCGGCGAGATCCCAGTTCCGGTCTTTCTTGACCACGTTTGCCGAACTTCGAAAACCATCGGGAAAGGCTACCGTGATCTCACCCTTGGCGTCTCGAACAACATGCCAATTGGTAATCACGAGACTTAGTTTCTCACTACGAGCAACAAGGGTTCCTGACCCGTAGGAAGTTGCATTGCCATCATCTACCATGATCCGCACTACCCCTGGCTGGGGTAATTGCCAGTTACCGCGTTCCGGGCTCCAGGTCCGCGCTGCCTTATCAGCCTGGGCCAGCAAGGTCGTATTGCCCATGGCAACCAGGAAACAAACCACCAGCGATCCCAGGATCATGGTTCGCAGCTTGGCAGTACAGCGCGCGTTGCCAACCGAAAGGGTCGACAGTAAAAACCGATGTGAGGTGACAGGATGGATCACGAATCTGCTCACTTGAACGAAAAGAAGATCGATAACGGTCGGGAGGTATCCATATTTATCGTCCGACCTGCACCAAAAACCGCATCAATCCAGCATCGCACGTCACCTGCAGAGCAACAGGAAAAACACGTATAGACAGCATTTCACACACTGTCACCGGCACAATCCGACCGCTGCCCAACGGCACCCGTACCACCTGTACATGTTGTGGCAATCATGCGGCTCTGCCTATCGGCTGGTCAAGAAAGAATCGGTCAGAACGATCAGAACAGTTCTGCCAATGGTTTCCCATTGTTCTGCACAACATAGTGCGGACGACCGCGAGGATCACGGTACGTGGTATCGAGCGGCACTCCCATATGGCGATAAATAGTTGCCGCCAGGTCGCCCGGAGTAACGGGACGACTGCGAATCTGGCTGCCATCCCGCTCCGTGGAACCGATCACCTGGCCATGACGCAAACCACCGCCTGCCAACACCATCGACATTACCACGGGCCAGTGATTTCGGCCATCGATGCTCTCCTGGGTACCGATGTTCGGCGTGCGGCCAAATTCACCCATGGCAATCACCAGCACATCATCCAGCATTGCACGTTCTTCCAGGTCAGCGATCAACGTGGTGTGCAGGTGATCGAAGAGCGGCAGCAATGGCCCCAGGCCCTTGCTGATCCCTCCATAGACACCGCCGGGAATACCATGGTTGTCCCAGGTTCCCGAAGCCGTGTGATAACTCAAGTCAAGCGTCACGAAACTGACGCCCGCTTCTACCAGCCGGCGTGCCAACAGCGTCTGCTGGCACCAGAGATGTTTCCCGTACCTGTCACGAACCTGCGGGGATTCGCGGCTGACATCCAATGCTTGCTGGGCACGGCGACCAAGCAGCATATCCACGGCTCGTTGGCGATAGCTATCCATCGCTTCCATCGACCCATTCAGATCCAGGGACTGGCGGATGCGATCGAACCCTTTCAACAAGGTCGCTCGTTGCTGGACACGCTCGTGGGTCAAACCACCTGGCAACTGGAACAGGTCAGCTCCCGAGGTCTGCCCTGTATCGATACCCACCTTGTCATAAATCGGTAAACGGGTGGCCTGGTTAGCAATGAAAGGGTCATACTTCTTGCCCAGGTAGCCAGCATAACCGATGTGTGTTGGATGACGTTGGAATGCCACGTAAGGTGGCATCGAGGGATGATTGGCACCATGATGCTTGGAAACAACCGAGGCAATCGCCGGGTACTTGCTGCCACGTGGATTAGTCCGTGGCGTTGCTGCCAGGTTGCCCGTCTGGAAAACCATGTTCGGCTGATGGCTACTCTTGCGGGCATCGACCGAGCGAATCAGCGTCAGCTTGTCCATGATAGCCGCCTGCTTGGGCAGGTGCTCACAGATTTGCACGCCTGGCAATTTTGTCGAACAAACGCCAAACGGCCCACGGTTTTCAAACGGACGATCCGGCTTGGGATCCCAGGTGTCGATATGACTGGGACCGCCGGCCATCCACAACAGGATGACGCTCTTACCCGTCTTGATCGTTTCCCCGGAAGCCGCTGCTGCGCTTCTCAACTGCAACAGGTTGGGCAGGCTTAAACCGGCTAACCCGGCCATGCTCGCCTTGAGCATGCCTCGACGATCGACCACGGTCAGTCCTTCTCGCTGACGTGCATTGAGATTCACGAAAGCGTGATCCTCGTGCATCGGACGATGAAGATTCGGGGCCATGATTGACTGTCTCCTGCTATCTCTTACTGCCTCTTACTGCCGTGCGGCACTCCGTGCCATCCCGGTTGATTACTTCAGACCAGCATCTACCTACCAGAATATCGACCAACCAACATGACTTCAAGCGAGAATTCTGGATCCTTCTCACCAGCACACGAAAAGCCGGCACACGGCGAATCCTTCAAGACGTTAGCCTGCATTGATTTAGTCGAATTGAACGTGGTAAAGTCGCAGGAGGACTTCGGTGGATCCTGCCAGCCGAGCTCCCACTCGCCTGTCCATCAACGGGCTGCCGTGGCAGGTTCCCGCTCGTGACCCCTGATCGATCATGACAACCCATCACTCGACAACGGACCACCGTCGCAACTGGTTTCGCCTGCTCGCTATCCTGCTGGCCGTTCTACCGTTCCTGTTGCTGGAGATACTCGTCCGCCAGGCAGGCTGGGGCCTGCCTCGTGAATCGTATGATCCGTACCTGGGTTTTGAATCCGTCCAACCGCTCTTCGAGATGAACGACAGCCAGGATCGTTACCAGGTGGCAGAGAGTCGTCTCGATTTCTTTCAACCCGACCACTTTCCCACCAGCAAGGAATCTTCGACCTACCGGGTATTCTGCCTGGGAGGGTCGACCGTACAGGGACGACCCTACGCCCTGGAGACTGCCTTTAGCAGCTGGCTTGAGCTGAGCCTGCAATCCGCGGCGCCACAACGATCATGGGAAGTCATTAACTGCGGTGGCATCTCGTACGCCAGCTATCGGCTGGTGCCGATCATGGAAGAAATACTGGACTACCAACCGGACCTGCTCATTCTCTACACCGGACACAACGAGTTTCTGGAAGATCGCACCTATCCCCACTTCAAGAATCCTTCCCTGAGCAGCCAGGCACTGCGCACGGTCCAGTCCTCCTGGCGAACGATCAACTGGCTTCGACAACTCTGTTATCGCTCTCCACTTCCCAGCGCTTCGGACGCGGTACCGATCGTGATGCCGACCGAGGTCAACGGCTTGCTGGACCAGGCTCGCCTGCAGGATTATCACCGTAACGCAGAGTGGCACCAGGACGTGGTGCAACATTACCAGTTCAACCTGCAACGCATGATCCAGCTGGCCGCCAGGGCCCATGTTCCCCTGTTACTGGTCAACCCCGTCTCGAACCTGAAAGACTGTCCCCCATTCAAGATCGAACCGGGCAGCAACGTGAGCCAGGCGGACAGGCAACGTGTTGAACAATTACAGGATGATGCCCACTCGACCCAGTCACTGGAGATACGGGTGAAAAAGCTAGCCGCAGCCGCGGCCCTGGATCCACAGCATGCCGGGATCCAGTACCAGCTGGGGAAATGCTACGAGGAACTGGCACAGTTTCAAGAGGCCAGGCAATCGTTCCTGATCGCGAAGGACCAGGACGTCTGCCCCCTGCGGATGCTGGAATCCATGCACGCCGTTCTGTTGCGCACGGCAACCGAAACAGGCACCCCAGTGGTGGACGCTCGCGAGTTACTGGAAAGTCGATCCCTGGAAGGCATTCCGGGAGAGAAAGTGCTGTTGGACCATGTTCATCCCACGATCGAAGCCCACCAGTGGATTGCCGAGGACCTGCTGGAAAAAATGATCGAGCTGAAGATCCTGGTGGCGGATCAGGACTGGAAGACCACACGCAACCAGCGGTATCGCGAACACCTGGCCGGACTCAGCGAAGTTTACTACGCTCGCGGCAAGCAACGCCTGGCCGGCCTGCGACTCTGGACCCAGGGACGAGCCAAGCCCCGGCCCTCGCCCCCCTGAATCGACCGTTATTTCTTTGACTTTTTCTTCCTGGTCGAGACGCCTGTCTGCTCGGCCCACGCTTTCCAGGCGGCGGCCAGCGACTCGGTCCGCTCCGGATCCTGCTTGGCGAGATTGCGGGTTTCCGTGCGATCGGCCACCACATCATAGAGTTCCCACTTGCGCACCAGTTTATCCCACACACATTTCCATTGGCCCTGCCGGATCGCGCGATTACCTGACCATTCCCAGCAAAGGGTTTCATGCGCGACCCGCTCCTTTCCCTGGAAGATCGGCAACAGGGATTTACCCTCCAGGGGAATGATCTCCTGGCCGTTGAATTCCCGGGGATACTCAGCTCCAGCCATTTCGATGAAGGTCGGCATGAAATCAATCAGATGTCCCACCTGGTTGGTCATCGTGGCGGGCTTCACCGTGGCCGGCCAGCGGACGATCAACGGGGTGCTGATACCGCCTTCATGGACCCAACTCTTGTAACGCCGGAAGGGAGCATTCTGGGCCCATCCCCAGCTGGGTCCCACGGCCGTATAGTACTGCCCCGGTCCTGGAATGGCCTGGGTATTGCGCCCTCCCGGCTCTTCCGCACACCCACCATTATCGGAGAGGAACAGCACCAAGGTGTTTTGATCCACCCCGGAATCCTGAAGCACTTTCATAATACGCCCGATGTTCTGGTCCATGCTATCGATCATGGCGGCATAGACAGCCATCCGCAGATCTTCCCAGGCCTGGTCTGCCTTCTCCCAGGAATAACTGCGCGAGTCGGTGTCGGACAGTTTCCATTTCGGATCGATCAGCCCCATCTTTAATTGCCGTTCGACACGTTGCTTGCGCAGCTGCTCCCAGCCCATCATGTACTTGCCCTGGTACTTGGCAATATCTGCTGGCTTGGCATGCAATGGATAATGGGGAGCCGTGTAGGTCACGTGCACGAAAAACGGTTTCTTGTTAGCAGCAAATTTCGTGATCTGGTCCACTGCGTGATTGGTAAAAGCATCGGTGGTGTAATAATCCTCGGGGAACTCCGTGATTGTCTTGTCATCCTGGCCAAACACACGCACCCGGGATCCCTTGAAAGATGGATCCGGCTGTGCCGGGTTAAAGAAATTACAGCATCCGTCGAGCAATCCATAATACGCATCGAATCCACGGTGAAACGGATGCGTCGTCTGCTCCGAACCAAGATGCCACTTCCCACTTAGGGATGTCTGGTATCCGGCGGCCCCCAGCACCTCGGCCAGCGTTACCATGTTGGTCTTGAGCAGGCCGCCCCGGGGTCGGGGATAGAGTCCCGTGATCAGCGCCGCCCGTGTCGTCGTGCACTTGGCACAGTTATAGAACTGTCGAAATCGCATTCCCTCGGCTGCCATGCGATCCAGGTTTGGGGTCTGGACCTCGCCCCCATAGCAACCAATATCCGAGTAGCCCATGTCATCGGCCATGATCAGGACGATGTTGGGTCTGTCAATTTCCGCGCCATACGCCGGCCAACTGGCCAGCAATGCGGCCAGCATCAACCAACCCATCCCCACGACTCGCAGGCTTACCCGTGGCTGCCTCGTCAAACCATTCATCATCAAAATTCCTTTCACATCAAGCGGCCTGGATCCCGTTGTTCCTGATCAACTCAGTATCCGGTGCTGGTCGTAGTGGGTCAATTCCCTGGCCAGTGGATGACTGAAAAAGTCGACCGCCGCAGCGACCTCGGGCCTGCCCGGAAGACCACGGCATGCTGTACAATGCGGTCATGTTGCCAACTTCCAAGCACCAGCCTGCCGGGAGCCGTTCCATTGATTCAGCTGATTAAAACCAAGAAGCATGTTCCCAGCGGAACAATCGTCATCGATCGTCCTGAAAAACGTAATGCTCTCTCGCGACATTGCATGCTGCAGTTAAAACAGGCATTGGAAGATTTTCACCAGGAACGCAATGTCCGGGCGGTCATCCTGACCGGGGCCGGCGATTGTTTTTGTGCCGGCCTGGACCTGCAGGAAATGCAGGATGCCCAGCGTGAGCAGGATCCCCAGACCCAGTGGTACGAGGATGCTCAACAATACAAGCAGTTGGTTGAATACATGCTGCGGTTCCCCAAGCCGTTGATCGCTGCGGTCAATGGTCCGGCGATTGCCGGAGGAGCGGGACTGGTATTGGCCTGTGATCTCGTGGTCGCTTCCCGGCAGGCTTCTTTTGGCCTGCCAGAACCCCAACGTGGGCTGGTGGCAGGACTGGTCGCCCCACTTCTGAATTTCCGACTGGGGGCCAGCCAGGCAGCTAACGTGTTGCTCCAGGCACGGCATTTTTCTGCGGACGAAGCCCACCAGATCGGTGCTTTCCATGAACTGGTTGACGATGAACTGGTCTGGGCTCGGGCGCATGAAATGGCCCAGCAGGCTGCTAAATCGGCTCCCGAGGCACTCCAGCTCACCAAGCAACTACTCAACGAGACGATCGGTGAAACCCTGTTCATGCAACTGAACATCGGGGCCGCAGCCAGTGCAGCTTCACGAACCACGGAAGCTGCTGGTGAGGGGCTCAAGGCGTTTTTGGAAAAGCGCAAGCCCGAGTGGCACTAGCCCATCTCTTCAAAACAATGCCGCCTCGCGCAACTGCTTTGCCCCCAGGCGACCATCGTGCAATGCGGAGGCAACCAGGGCCCTCGTGCAGCCATGATCAGCCAGTCGTTTCAAATCGGGCAGGCCACGAATTCCGCCACCGGAAATCAATTCCAGGCCTGGGTAAGACGCATGCAGGCGACCGCACAATGTTTCCACGGGAGTTCCCTGGTCCATCCCCACGGCAGCCAGGTCCAGCACGATCAGCCGCTGGAAACCAATCTCCACGGCCTGCCGGGCAATCTCCTGGGGCGTCTGCGCATCCCACCCGGTGCTCCCCGTTAATGGTTTTCCCTGTTTCAAATCCAGGCTAAAAATGGCCTGGTCGACGCCGATCAGCTGCCACAGATTGCGCAGGGTGTCAACATCCGGAACCGATTCCAGGCCGATGATCATGCCGGCCAGTGGAACGTGCTGTTGGGCATAGTCCAGCAGTTGCCTGGCCTGCGCGTGATTACCGACTCCTGCATCCAGCCAGATGTGCAGGCCCGCCTCATGGATTTGTTGCAGCGCCAACCAGTTGGGTTCCTGGCCAGCAATCGCATCCAGGTCTGCCACGTAAATCGTGTCGACCTGCAACTGGCTTGCAAAGGCAGTTGCCACAGCGGAAACGGTGGGATCCGAGGTCAGCAGGCTGTGGACGCGTTGGTAAGCGGCACGTTGCCCGGCAACACCCCGCACGACCTCGCCGTCTTTCAAATCGATGACAGGCAGAATTTGCACGAGTCGCTTTCAAGAAACCGCGGGCCAGCCATAAAACCAGGGCTGCAAACGGGGGGCATGATTTCTTACAGCGGGAAGTCTTCCTCGGTCGCCTGTTTCCCGTAGATGGGCATATGGCGATAATAAACTTCCAGGATCATGGTTGCCATGGAAGTGTTATACAAGCGGCCTCCACTTCCCCCATGTCCACCAGCCATGTGCCAGCTGCCTTTCATGTGTCCCTGCTTATTCTGGGAATTCACCAGGGAATCTCGCATCTTGACATTCCACTTATCCCAGTGCGGTCCACCGTGTTGTCGCATGACCTGCGTGGCGTAATAGTTATAGTACATGTTGTTGGGACTCGGTCCGATACCGCCAAGTCGCTCCACACCTCGCTGCAACGCCGGCTCATCCTTTTTCCATCCCAGGTACATGCGACACAAAAGGCCCACTGCCGTCGTGGCGTTGCCGGCACCCGGCGTGGTGTATCCGTAGGTTGCACCGCTGTTACCCTGGACCGTGTCGAGGAACTTGTAAGCTCCCTTGATCGTATTGGGAGGAACCTGGAGGTAGGCCAGGTGACCACTTTTCAAGGCCATCAACTGCCAGCCCACGACGGAGGTATCGCCCGCCTGCTTGGCCGAGTAACGCCAGCCACCACCGACGGGATCCTGCGCGTAAACGATATAATTCAACGATGCCTGGGCCGGGGCCCTCAGCGCCTTATCCTGGGTCATGGCAAATGCCTCGCACAACGTGATGGCACAGAGTCCATGCGAGTACATGCGTCCACCTGAATCCGTCAGGTTTCCCGTGCCGTTGGCAACCTTCATGTTCTGCATCAGGAAGTACAAACCAGCCTGCACGTTTTTCTTGTACTTGCCTTCCTTGTGCGTCATACCGGCACCCAGGAATGGCAACAGGGCCATGGCCGTGGCACCGTTGACCGAGGTAGCCAGTTTGCCCTTGTCGGAACAACGTCCCTGACAGGCACCCAGCGTGTGATCGAAGCTCCAGCTGCCGTTGGGCAGTTGGTGTTCGGCCAACCATTGCAGGGCCATGGCAACCGCCGCTTCACTTCCCTTGCTGCCTCCGAACCTGGCAACCATCTGGCCCTTGGCCAGTTCACCACGTCCCTCGAAACCCGAACCGGAAACGTTGCTGGTCTTGCTCAACAAGTCTGTCTTGGGAGCTGCCTTGTCGGCAAACTCTTCCAGGCTGATCGCGGCCGGCGGCGCTTCCACGTCATCCGCCACGTCAATGGGCTCGACTTCTTTCGTCTCGGTTTCCGTCAGCACCTGGGGCATGATATCCATCTGGACCGCATCCACGTCCAGGGGCTCGATATCGGGTTCATCCATCGGCTGTTCAAAGACTTCTTCCATGTCGTCACTGTCACTATTGACCGTCAGTACGTTGGTCTTTTCCGGCTCCATCGGCAGAACCATGAAACCCAGTACCATCAGCAGGATGGTGTGCACGATGAGACTGACCATCCAACTGGGGACGGCGTTGGTCAACAGGAACCGGCGACCACTACGCTGTTCTTCCTCGGGCTGTTCTTCCTCGGGCTGCGACTCGTCGGCCGTCTGCTCCCCCGAAGCCAGCGCAACCGGGGTGGCAGCTTCCTTGGCCTTCTTGTCTACCTTGTCTGGTGCTGCTGCTGGATCGGTGGCAGTTGCTTTGACCGGGTCGATTCCAGAATCTGATTGCGTAGCCATAAGTGTGTCGACTCCGTCAGCAAAATGGATGAGAACTCATGAGGTTCT
>JAYGDH010000190.1:0-7538 GCA_046583055.1 Pirellulaceae bacterium
ACATGGCACCAGTGGCAACTGGAATAGCCCACGGAAAGAAAGATAACTTTCTTCTCTTTCTTGGCCTTGGCAAAAGCTGCTGGTCCCCAGGGATACCAGTCCACAGGATTATGGGCATGCATCAACAGGTACGGACTGGTCTCCTTGGCCAGCAAGTTGGTATGTTTCTTTTCCTCTTTCTTTGGCTCTTTCTTTTCCTCTTTCTTTTGCTCGGCGGGATCGGCCTGTGCCCCCTGCTGGGAGAAACAACCTCCAGCCACGAGCACACTGAGACTGAGCAAGACAACTGCTCGATACCGCCAGGCGTTTTCCACAACGATTCTAATTCGTGCTCTCATGATTCACCTGTCAACGTGGTTACCATCAAGGAAATCCCGCACCCGGGATCCGACCATGCGTCCATCGTGACTAACTGTGATTTCGCAGAAACGTCTGAAAATCGTCCTCGCCATCGCCATCGCCATCGTCATCGCCATCGCCATCGTCATCCGTCGAATCGCTCTCTTCAGCAGCCTCCACGGAATTTTCCGGTTCATCCTGGTCCGCTGGAGACGAAACATCCAGTTTGACTTCCTTCGCTGGTGATGCACTCAACGATTCGAGAATACGTTCCAGGGATTCAGTTTCAGATTCGACAGGATCGACCTCATCATCGCCCGGGCCACCTGGAGCCACCATGGAAGTCGTCCGGCTGCTAAGAGGTTCATCGGGCCCCACGGTTAAATCATCCGACTCGGGATCGGCAATTGAAAAAGACAAGTCATCTTCGTCAACAGCTGCGGCCGGATCTTCATAAACCGCGCGAAACGTGACCGTCCCCACGGTCAACAGGCTCCCAGCCGGAAGCACGACATCCTCGACACGTTCATTGCCCACGTAGGTACCGTTAAGCGATCCCAGGTCGCGCACATGCAATCGTCCCTCGGAGAGGTAGATTTCGCAGTGCTCTCGACTAACCAGCGGATGTGGCAACGTCACGGATACGGAACGACCCCTGCCAATCACGCTCGGCAGTTTCAAATCGATTTCACTCGGTTTGGCATCACCACCGACAACAATTAGTTTGGGCTTCATGCGTCCACGCGTTCCACGTCAAGTCATACAAGCCGCACCCCCTTGGCCTGAAAAATCGAATTCAGGCTGATTTGATGCCGCTGGAAAGATATTTAACCTACTGGCACCACTCAGTTTATCCATCGAAGCGTATGCTGACAATCAGCAACGCTATGGAAAACTAACCGAGATCTGGCTGAAACTCTGCAAAAGCAGGCCTACCGAAGACGGAAGTACCCTTGCAACTGGAGTTTACGCATTTATAATCCGATGTTTCAGGTCGTCGTTGTTTGCCCAGCAAAAGACGGCGGACTGAGGCGACCGGTTTTCCTGTTAAAATTAGTTCCTACGTAGAGAGACGCATGGTTTATGGAATACAGGAAACGACTGCGGGTGTAGCTCAGTTGGCAGAGCACAACGTTGCCAACGTTGTTGTCGTGGGTTCGAATCCCATCACCCGCTCTAGTTATTGTGGTGCCCCACAGGCAAGATTGATTTCTTATCCATCCTGCAATGTGGCGGCTGGACGTTAAATCCGGGCGTTGTCGAATTTACTGAGCACAATTCACAATTCACAATTCTCTAATTCAAACCGTAAGTAGAAGCGCATGACATCTTCAGACAGTGACACCGACGATCTTCCGCAAGATGATACGCTTGCTGAAAACACCAATTCGGAAACCTCCTCTGATGAGGATCAGCAAGAAGATCAGGATCCGAAGCTCTCGCTAGAGGTCAAGATCGACGAGCCAAGTGCCTGTGAGCGTCATATCACGGTCACGGTTTCCCGTGGTGATATTGACCGCTACCTGGACGACGCTTACGAGGAACTTGTTCCGAAAGCGGAAGTCCCTGGTTTTCGCATCGGGCGGGCACCTCGCAAGCTGGTTGAAACGCGTTTCAAGAAAGAAATCGCGGACCAGGTCAAGGGCTCGGTCCTGATGGATTCCATGACACAGGTCAACGAGGACCATGACTTCTCTGCTATCAGCGAACCGGACTTCGATTTTAATTCCATCGCCATGCCCGACGACGGAGATCTGACCTTCGAATTCAACGTGGAAGTTCGCCCCGAATTCGAGATGCCCGAGTGGAAAAAATTGAACCTGGACCGTCAGCAACACGAGTACACGCAGGAAGAAGTAGAAGAACGAACACAGGAACTACTGCAACGCTATGGAACCATGGAAGCACATGACGGCAAGATTGAAGCCGCGGACATGGTCACGGTCAACGTGACCTTCTCCGCTGATGGTGAGACGCTTTCCACGATCGAGGATCACACCTGCCCGGTACGATCAACCTGCGTGCTGCGTGACGGTGAAATCCAGGATTTCGACAAGCTGCTCACGAAAGCCAAAAAAGGAGATGTCAAGAAAACCACGGCGACCATCAGTGAAAACTGTGAAAGAGAAGAACTGCAGGGAAAGAGCGTCGACGTGGAAGTGAGTATCCAGGATGTTCAACGCATCAAGATCCCGCAGTTAACCAACGATTTCCTGGAAGAACTTGGCGGGTTCGGCAGCACGGAAGAACTTCACTCCGTGGTGCGCGAGGAACTGGAACGGCAACTGCGATATCATCAGCAACAGCACTTGAGGCAACAAATCACCGGGTTGTTGACGGAAGCCGCCGGCTGGGAATTACCTCCCGCGCTCTTGAAACGGCAATCCAATCGTGAAATGCAACGGATGATACTGGAATTGCAGGCCAGTGGTTTTTCTGATAACGATATCCGTAACCAGGCCAACCGGTTACAGCAAGACCTGATGGGCCGAACGGAAAAAGCACTGAAAGAACACTTTATCCTGGAAAAGATTGCCGAGGATCACGACCTGGAAGCTACCGCCGAAGATATTACCATCGAATTGGGTATGATTGCTGCCCAACGTAATGAATCTCCACGGCGAGTACGTGCCCGACTGGAAAAACAGGGGGAAATGGATGCCCTGCAAAACCAGATCGTGGAACGCAAGGCAATCGACCTGATCACGGAACATGCCAACATCACCGACATCCCACTCGAAGACACATCCAAGGAAAACAATCACGCGATTGACCACGCGATCAGCGGTGAATCCAAGGTATCCATTCCAGATGCCCAGCATTCAAATGGAACGGAAGCAATCGAAACACCGACAGATTACACCTAGTAGGAAGCTCAAAACAAGACGGCACTGCAGGGAATCAAGCAGTCCAGGGTCGCGTCATCGTGCCCCAACCGCATTGGCAAGGAGGAACCACACTGCCAGCCAGGGGTAAGGAGCCTCGAGTCGCTGACTCGTTAAGCCTGGCATCCCCGTCAAGAAACAGCTGTATTTTCATGGCTCGGTTATCCTGCCATGACACCCAAACCGACTTTTAAACACAACCCGTTACCCAAACCATACCTGATCCAAGGATCCCCTGAATATGATTGGTGGCTTTCCTGAACCTCTCCGTGATTCTCATGCCTATCAAAGCTACCAGCGTCAACGACAGCTGACGCTGGGTGACCTGCTGCTGGAAAACCGCATCGTTTTTCTCCAGGGCGAGATTTATAGCGGTAACGCCAACGAACTGGTCATGAAACTGCTTTATCTCCAGAGCGAACATCGCAGGAAAGATATCCACTTTTACCTGAATTCACCCGGGGGTGACGTGGTTGCCACGATGGCTATCTACGACACCATGCGGGTGCTCTCCTGCCCCGTTTCCACCTATTGCGTCGGACAAGCTGCCAGCGGCGCTGCCGTGCTGTTAGCTGGTGGAACCAAGGGGAAACGGTTCGCCTTGCCCCATGCACGGGTCATGATGCATCAGCCCTATGGAGGGGTCAACGGTCAAATCAGTGATATCGAGATTCAAGCAAACGAAATTAACCGTAACCGGGAAATGCTGAACAAGATCCTGGCCGAACACACCGAACAAAGTATCGCGAAAATCCGCAAGGATACGGACCGTGATTTCTTCCTGAGCGCCGAAGAAGCAAAAAAATATGGCCTGGTGGATGAAATCCTCGTTAAACCTACACTGGAAGATGAAGACACCGCCTAACCCGCTCTCTGTCATAGCACATTTCAATCGCCTGTTTTAACCGGAGATCATTATTCGATGCCTGTCGTGCCCTATGTCGTCGAAAAATCAGGACGCGAAGAACGCGTCTTCGATATCTACAGCCGATTGCTCAAAGACCGAATCGTCTTCCTGGGATCGGGAGTCACCGATGAAGTAGCTAACTCCATCGTAGCCCAAATGCTCTTCCTCCAATCCGATGATCCAAAGGCAGATATCCATTTCTATATCAATTCCCCGGGTGGTAGCGTTAGCGCTGGACTGGCCATCTACGACACCATGCAGTTTATTACCTGCGACGTGGCAACCTATTGCCTTGGACAGGCCGCTTCCATGGGAGCCGTCCTGCTGACCGCAGGTACTGCCAAGAAACGCTATGCACTGCCCAATGCACGCATCATGATTCACCAACCCCTGGCCGGCATGCAGGGTACCGCCGAAGAAATCATGATTCACGCCAAGGAATTTCAGCGCATCAAAGTTCGAATGAATGAAATTCTCATCAAACACACCGGACATACACTGAAAAAGATCGAAAAAGATACCGATCGCGATTGCTTCATGAACGCGGACGAAGCCTGTAAATATAAGCTGATCGACCAGGTCGTGGCTCAAATGGAAATCGATCCCAAGGACTAAACTCCCCGAATCTCTCTGGATTACCTTTGCTGCCGTTAAAATCAACCTGGTAACTGTCTCGATTGCTAGCGTCTGGGGCAAGTTGCTCTTGTTGGCCAAGCTTAAAATGAGTACATCAGGGGCCCTTCTTTTAGCGGTTTTTCCCTCTCATCACCCCTTTTGATACCCCTCCAAGCGTTCATGAATGTGCGTTACCTGATCCTGGGCGTACTGGCATCGTTGCTTTGCTCCGGTTGTCATCGCCAGGCCCGCAATGATACCTACGTGGAATTAATGGGTGCTCAGCGCCGAGCCCTCGAGGACCGTATCTACGACCTCCAGTTCGAAATGGAAGATCTCACTGCTGAACTGGAAAAAATTCAAACGGAAAACCAGCAGCTGAAACAACAACTGGACGGATCTGACAGTGACTTGCAGGTCACTCCCGGTAGACCTGGTGATGATTTACCAGGAGAACCGGACCCGCTTCCAGGAATACCTCGGATCAGGATTGACCCGAGAACTCCCACCGAGAAGCCAGCCCAGGACGATCCGCCCGCAGACGGTGATGGCAAAGACTTTGAATTACTGCCGACACCCAGGGGTGAATCCACATCCCAACCCACGTCTGGTAGCGGACCATTATCACACATTGTTCTCGATCCCGAGAAGACATCCATGACAGGTTTTGACGGACGCACCACCAATGATGGGGTGATGCTCTCCATGCAAACGCGAGATCAAAAAGATCGTTACGTGGCACAACCCGGGGCGATGTCCATCGTGGTACTTGATCCGCTGCAAACAGGCCAGGCAGCTCGCGTCGCTCGCTGGGATATTACCCAGGCGGATGTGCAACGCATGCTAACCAGCACCACGGGAACCCCAGGGATTCGCCTGGAACTGGAATGGCCTGGTAATCCTCCTGGTAACCCGGAATTAATGCTCTTCGTCCGTTACGAAACAGCCGACGGTCGAAAGTTTGAAACGCACACCCGGATCACTCACAAGGCCAGCGGAAACATTTCCCAGGATCGTCCGACCCTGGATTTCCCGGTCGATCCTCCGTCGAAACCATCGTTCCAGGTGGATCCAGACGCCCAGACCAGCGACCCGATTTCGCCTCCTGCCTCAATACTTCATATTCCCAGTGCAGCCCGATCCGCTACGACACAACCAGCTGCTGGAAATCCGCAGCGGCTGCAGTGGCGACCTTACCGCTGACGCCTGCCATCACACGAAATCACTCGGATCGCATGGAACCGATGTCTCTCGACCAACACGATCAGTTACTGATCGAGCGGACCCAACCCGGAAATTGGTCCGCTCCTTCTGGAGACCAGTCGTATGACCTGGTAGTCGTGGGTGCGGGGCCTGCCGGCCTGGTGGCAGCCGTGATCGCAGCGGGACTCGGTGCCAAAACGGCACTGATCGAACGTCACCGACTAGGTGGTGATTGCCTGCACACCGGGTGTGTTCCCAGCAAGGCCCTGTTGGCATCTGCGCGCCAGGTATACCACGCGCAGCCAGGCAGCCAGGAATCATCAGCCGTTGATTTTCCCCGGATCATGGCCCGCATGCGGGAGCTGCGGTCCCGCTTGAGTGAACACGATGCTGCACAACGATTCCAGCAGCTGGGAATCGATATTTTCTTCGGACCGGCACGTTTCAACGATCCGAGGACGGTCCGTGTTGAGAACGACGCATTGACCTTTCGCCGTTGCATCCTGGCCACCGGTAGTCGCCCTGTCGCGCCCCCCATCGCGGGCCTCGAGCATGTCTCTTACCTGACCCACGAAAACCTGTTTTCACTGAAAGAACTCCCCCGCAGGCTGGCGATTATTGGAGCCGGACCGATCGGTGTCGAGATGGCCCAGGCATTCCACCGTTTTGGCAGCCGGGTGACCTTAATCGACCAGGCAACTCGACTGCTACCACGCGAGGACCACGAGGCCAGCCAACTGTTACTGGACCAGTTTCAACAGGAAGGTATCCAGGTTCACCTGGATACCCAGGTACTGGAAGTAGCCAGCCAGGACAAGGTTCAGCAGCTGCAACTACAAACACCTCTTCGAACCGAGCTCGTGGAAGCAGATCAGTTACTGGTGGCAACCGGCAGGCAGGCCAACGTGGAACACCTGGACCTGGAAGCAGCCGGGATATCTTACCAGTCGCAGGGTATCCAGGTTGATGATCACCTGCGAACAACAAATCGACGCATCTTCGCTGCCGGTGATGTCATCGGTGACCAGCAGTTCACCCATGCGGCTGATGCCATGGCTCGCCTCTGCATCCGCAATGCGTTCTTCTTTGGACGCCGATCCTGGCCCACGTATCCCGTTCCCCATGCCACGTATACGGATCCGGAAATCGCACAGATCGGCCTGACTGCCGCGGAAGCCGATCGCCAGGGCCTGGCCATCGATACGTACCGGGTTCCCTTTTCCGGGATCGATCGCTGCGTACTCGATGGAAATGAACGGGGCTTCATTGCCGCCCATTGTCGCCAGGGAACCGGCCGGTTGCTGGGCGCTACCATCGCGGGGCATCGCGCCGGTGAGCTGATCAATACCTTTTCACTACTCATGTCGCGGCGGCTGTCGCTGGGTACACTCAGTAACGCCATTCATTGTTACCCGACCCAATCACAGGCCCTGCAGCAACTGGGCGATCAGTTCCAGCGCAGTCGCCTGTCACCCTGGTCTGCTCGACTCCTGAAACGCGTCATTGGCTGGCGTCGCTAGTCCAGCGCCAGTTCTAGAGACTGCGGAGAAAATGCAACAGGTCTCGCAACTGGCCATCTTCCAGGCCAT
>JAYGDH010000566.1:0-3674 GCA_046583055.1 Pirellulaceae bacterium
AACTGCCCGGTGGCATCCACGTCACGGCGGAGGCGATCAATACTTGCCAATACTTGCTTGCGATCGCTGAGACGATCAGTGGTAATACCGGACAGTTTCATGTTCGCCAGGCCCTCGCCGTCGGGAACAAAGGGAGCATACGTGGGCCCCAGGAATCCCGGCGTCCCTGGATTACGCCAGACCCCGGCTGTCTTCATGCCAATGTACGGCGGCACACTTTCATCTACCGGACCGGCCACCTTGTGCAACACGCTACCCAGGGCCGGGAAACCACCCACCGCACGCATTTCCTGGTGACGCCAACCGGTCATGCACTGGAACGAATCGTGCCGTCCCTCGCAGCCCACGACGGCCCTCAAGACCGTCGACTTGTCCATGATCGAGGCAATCTTGGGAAAACACTCGCCGATCTGAATCCCGGGAACACTGGTCGCAATCGGCTGAAAAGGACCACGAATTTCCTTCGGCGCCTTGGTCTTGATTTCCCACATGTCCTGATGAGGCGGTCCGCCGCCGAGGAAGATATTGATGACCGCCTTATGGCTCTTGCGCGTGGCAGCATCCTCTGCACGCAACAAGTCCACCATGTTCAGACCAAAAGCCCCGACACCCAGGGCACCGATCTTCAACAAGCCGCGACGACTGACGCCATCACAATATCCACTTCTGCCAGGCTTGGATCCATAAATCGAGAGCATGCGAGTCTCCTCTGGAAAACATATCTATCTATGTTTATCGGTTGTCAGGCACTACTAAATACGGATTAATCTGCCGCCAAGCCTAACATCTGCCCCTTTCCAAGGCAATCTCAATGTGGCATCACACGCTTGCTTATACTACAAACACCGGTTAAACCGGGCGTGCTGATTTGCTAGTTCAGTTCCACAATCGTAGAAAACTGCACCGACTCGTGTGATCGCAGTGGGGACCAGGCTAGTTACCAGAAATCTGTAACAGTGACAGGATCTTCCAGTGAGCGCAGGACTGAAGACAGTTGATGCTAGCGAATCTCCAATGCTGTGAAGCTGGAGATTTCTCTGCTTTCCCAGAGGAATTCGACCGCATTTCCCGCAGCTTACCGACCTGGTGGCTGGCAGATTTAGCCAGATTCAACGAGAATAGAAGCACCTCACCGCCTCCCACTCATTTGGAATGACCGGCATGCGACCGCCCCTCATCTTCCTCATCCTACTGGCTCTGCCGCTGCAACCTGCAGTCGGCCAGCAGGCGCCCCGCATCACGCGTGCCCAGGAAGACTTTTTCGAGTCACGCATTCGTCCACTGCTGGCTGCCAAATGCATGGAGTGCCATGGTCCGGACACGCAGGAGGCAGGCCTCCGGATCGATTCGCGTGCTGCCTTGCTCAAGGGAAGTGACAAGCACCCGGTCGTCGTACCCGGTGCACCTGCCCGGAGTTCCCTGCTAACTGCCGTGAACCAGACCACGGATTTAAAGATGCCGCCCGATGAGAAGCTCGCCGATGATCAGGTTGCCGCGTTGCGTGAGTGGATCAAGATGGGATTACCCTGGCCGGCAAACAAGCCTCTCTCGCGGACGGACAGCTATGATGCGATCCTGGCCACTCACTGGTCCCTGCAACCGGTGCAAACGCAACCGTTTCCGCTCGTCCAGCAGACGCAATGGCCTGTAACCGGTATCGCCTATTACATCCTTGCCCGGCTGGAGCAGGCCGGCCTGGCACCTTCGCCGCCCGCTGGACGTCGCGAACTGATCCGGCGAGTAATGTTTGACCTGGTGGGTCTCGCACCGACGGTTGCCCAGACCAGTCAGTTCCTGGATGACCCGGCACCGGACGCCTACCAGCGTCTGCTAGATCGAGTACTGGCGTCGCCGCAGTACGGTGAACGCTGGGGACGCTACTGGCTGGACGTGGCCCGTTACAGCGACACGCTGGGATACAACTTCATGAAGGAACGCCGCTTTCCATTTTCTTATACCTACCGGGACTACGTGGTGCGGGCCCTGAATTCAGACAAGCCCTATGACCAATTCATCATGGAGCAACTGGCGGCAGACCTGATGAAACTTGATGACGACCGAAACCTGGCTGCCATGGGTTTCCTCACCGTGGGCCGGAGGTATCGCAACGAACAGCTGGATGTGGATGACCGCATCGACACCATGACTCGGGGTATGCTCGGGATGACGGTTTCCTGCGCTCGCTGTCATGATCACAAGTACGATGCGATTTCAACCCGTGATTACTATTCGCTTTACGGCGTGTTTGCCAGTTCCCAGGTACCCCCGGACGAAAAACTCCCGCTGATTGGAACTGCCGAGGAAACACCTTACTACCAGGAATTCAAACGCAAGCTGGACCACCTGGAGGGCAAGTTACGCAATCATGACCGCGCCCAGGCCATCAAGTTCACGCTGGGGTTCCGCAGCCAGCTGGTCGATTACCTGGTGCGAGCCATGGCAGCCCCTTCAGATGAACAGCTTGAGAAGCTGGACTTCCTGAAAGTGCCCAGCCAGAAAATCCGCCAGGCCCAGGTTGTCCGCTGGCGCGAGTTCCTGGTGGCAGAAAAGTCACAACCGCCCGCCGTCATGGTACCGATCAAGGCACTTGCCATTTTGCCTGCCAAGGCTTTCAGCGAAAAACGAGACCAACTGCTGGAGAAACTTCGCCAACAACCGGCAGGCACCGCGCCTGGCCAGGTGAACCCACTGCTTAAACAGAGGCTCCTCGATCGTTCACCCGCGAACAAGATCCAGCTGGCCCGGGTTATTGGTGAGCTACTGCAGGAAGTTTATCTCAAGTCAACGCAGCAGCAGGACCCTCTCTCCGAACCAGAGCACCAACTCCTTGAACTGGTCACCCGGGAAGGCACGCCAACCCACGTCACGCTCGAGAATGTCCAGGTGTTCTACAATCGTGACGACAACAACAAGCGACAGGGAGTTCTGCGACCAGTCGAAAAGCACAAGGCCTTTGCCCGTGGCAATCCACCGCGCGCCATGGTCCTCTCGGAGAAACCGACACCGTACGATCCCCGGGTCTTTATCCGGGGCCAGTCCGGGCGCAAAGGAGACCCTGTCCCACGCCAGTTTCTCTACGTGGTTTCCGGCAAGGATCGCCAGCCCTTTAAACAGGGCAGTGGCCGTCTTGAAATGGCCCGGGCGATTGCGGACCCGTCCAACACGCTGACCGCACGCGTGATTGCAAATCGCGTCTGGATGCACCACCTGACCACGCCGATCGTGACCACGCCAAGCGATTTCGGCATTCGTTCCGACCGGCCGGTCCAGCTGGATGTCCTGGACTACCTGGCCGCAGCGCTCGTCCAATCCGGATGGTCGATCAAGCAGCTCCACCGTGAAATCATGCTCTCGGCCACCTACCAACAGGCCTCGGTCGCTCGCGAGGATGGTCGGCAAGTAGACATCGACAATTCCCTCTACTGGCGAATGAATCGCCGCCGACTGGACTACGAGGCCATGCGAGATTCCCTGCTACAGGCAGTGGACACACTGGATTTGACCATGGGAGGACCCTCGGAATCGCTAACGGAATCGACCAGCCTCCATCGACGCGCGCTCTATACTTTCGTGGACCGACAGGATCTGCCCGGGTTATTGCGGATTTTCGACTTCCCCAATCCGGACCAGCACAGTGCGCGTCGACCGAGTACGACCGTGCCTCAGCAGGCCCT
>JAYGDH010000196.1:0-5576 GCA_046583055.1 Pirellulaceae bacterium
TGTCGATCCGCCCCGGGAAATCCTTGTCACTTAAGATCATCAGTTGCACGAGCTGGGATATCCACAAATAAAGATATGCTAACCCGAAGACAATTAATATTAATTCAGCTAGGCCCATCCCCATGACGTTAATTCCTTATCTGAAAAAGAGTGTGTCCGGCAAAAGAGGAACCGTTATGATAGCTATTTTGCTCCCCAAGATCACTAGGATTGTTTGATTAGTTCAAGTGCCAACTGCAGAACCGAATCGGTCCCCTCCAGGAATTCTTCCTGGGTCTGCTCAACCGGGTGATCGGGAATGATGCCGCGGTGAGCCGGGTACTTGCTGTTGATCAGGTTGGTTTCATAGCGGATCACGGGTACCACGATCTGGCACCAGCTGTGGGGCAGATTGTAGACGAGCAGGTTTCCAGCGGTAAAGGCAGCGCCGCAGCCCCCGGTTTCTTCGCCCAGGAACGTGACGTTGGGGTATTCTCGCAGCAGGCTGCAGAGCGAGGAGGCGCCGGAATGGGTCATGCCGCTGATCAAGACATACAGGTTTCCCTTGAAAGCACTGCTGCGGGGCTTTCGAACAGGATTTTTCTCGTCCTTGATCTAGTAGGTCCCGGCAGTGGTTTTCTTGAAATCGCTGACCAGGTGTTTTTCCACGTAGCGAATGATTCCCTGTGGAAATTCCTTGCGATCCAGGTATTCCTTGGCGGGAATACTCAACGTCGTCACACGGGCATTTTTCATTTCACGAAACGGTGTTGCTGCCAGGTAGGAAGTAAGCAGCATCTCGTTCTTGGGATAGCCTCCCTCGTTTTCCCGGATGTCGAAAATCAGGTTCTGCTTGCGGGAATCGCCTCCCAGTGCAGCAAACGTCTCCTGCAGGAAGTCCTTGTACTTCTGCTTGGACTTTTTCTTGATGCCAAACTCGAAGGTGTTGACGGTTAACAGGCCCGTGTTTTCGTCAAGCGACTGGTAACGAAATTTCTTTGCCTTGCGTTTGGCAGAATAGCGAGATTCGTAGAGAGCCACGGTCCGTTTTCCAGGGATGGCTGGCAGTGTTTTAACGAGGGGTTCCCGGGCCTGGTAGGGAAGGTAGCTGATCTTGAACTCTCCTGGTTCTCCATAGGCCAGCGTATAGGCAAGATCAAAGTCGATTGGCAAGGTACGATATTTCATGGCAGTACCGAGCCCGTCGGCCGGTGCCAGCACCAGTAGCTTCTTGACGATCTCGTCCATGCCGACGCCGTTGACAGAGAGAATCTCAGCTCCCAGGGGCAGGTCGACCTTGTCGTGATCGACATAAGGCTTTTGATTCAGGAAAATGATGGGGACGGGAAACAACTGGCCGGATTTCATGAAATGGTCCAGTTGCTTATCCGAGATCGTGATCGAGGTATGACCACAGTGGGTTGCATCGATCAAGGGGGCCAGCAACATATTGAAGTCGCGGACTTTCATCGGCCTGGTGAGTGATCGAGAGACCGCTTCAAAGCTGCTGTCAAAATTCTCCTTGCTCGTATGTAAATAGAGGCCGCCGTGAGCTTGTTCGAGAATGCTTCGAAACAACAGGAAGTCCTTTTTTAGTTGGTCCAGCGGGATGGTGCTATCGAGTAACGGTTGGGCTGCCAGTTGACGTTGGCGTTCCGCGCGACGTTCTGCCTTGCGGTCCCGGTCTGTATTGTCCTGGGAACGCTCAACTGCCGGCGGCTGGACTGCCCGGGTGTGGAGTGGCAGGGTCGCGGTCAGTACCAGCAGTACCCCGGTCAACCAGGTTGCAACGGGGTTTACGAACCGCCCGGGTACGGCCGGGCCGGGAGAAAATTTCCAGGGCATCAAGGGGTCCTTCAGGTGAGTTAGTCAGTCTGCATTGTTCCATCGATAACCAGTTGCTGGACTTTCTCTTCCATGGTTCTGGTCAAGTCGCTAATCGCATCGCGACTGCGTTTTCCGGCGTCGATGACGATGGGTTCCCCGAACGTGACCGTGGCTTCCCGGGCACTGCGCACTGTGGCGGAATAGAGACCCAGCACATCTTCTTCCAGCTTGTCTATGGTTTCCGCCAGCCGTTCAATGGTGGGGCTTTCCGAGACGTAATCCCCCGGGTAACTGAATAACTGCACGGCCAGGAACAGATCGTCCAGGTCATCATTCCATTGCTGTTGTTGCTCGTCCGTTGGCGTATCGGTTTCCTGCATCAATTCCAACGTTCGTCGGCGCAGTTCCTTGACTCTTTCAGGGATGGTTCCTGTGCCCGCCTTGGCCTCGTGGCGTGACTCCAGTCGCGTCAGGATTTCCTTGGCGAGAAAATCGGTGCGTTCCGGGAGTGACCCGCTGCGAACTTCTCCCAGGAATTCCAGCTCCTTGAGTCCCATCAGGGCCCCGGCGCATTCCAGGATTCGTTGAGGTAACGGCTGGTGACGCCTGGGCCTCCAGTGGATGGATGCTTCGATCTGGTCCATGACGCTGAGTAACTCGGGTGTGGGATCTTCCAGGTAGCGGTATTTCATTCCACAGGGAATGCAGACGATCGGACGCTTGGCACGCTTGGCAGCGGTAAACGCGATGGCCGAGGCGCCTTCTCGAAATGGTGTGACCCGGTCATTGCAATGGTAGACTTCGCCTTCGGGGAAGATGACCAGGGGGTGCTTGTCTTCCTGCAGCAGGTTGACGGCTTGCTTGAAAGCGATCCTGTCAGTTCCCTCGCGGTCGATGCTGAAGACACCATGGCGTTGCAGGAGCCATTGGCCAACTTTGCCGACTGCGTCGAACACGTGCCAGGTGGCAAGATAATGGAAACAGGTGCCAGCCAGTACCGCGGCCTCGTTCATGCTGAAGGCGTCGGCATGGGTGGGATGATTGCTGACTATCATGACGCCGTTTCCTGCTGAAATTGCCTCGCGAATGATCTTGGCGTGCTTGACATGAATGTCCATCAGTCGCTGATTGGACTTGCGTTTTCGAGCGCCGAAGGGACGCATCAAGCGGACCACCAGGGGAGAGAGTTTCGAGTCCCAGCGACGCGGTGGAGCTGCCATTTGATAAGGATTCATAAGTGAGTCATCTGAAGGGAATTAAGCAAATGAAATAGCTGGTAACAAGAGGATCGCTGGTCGATGTTCTCCCTGAATTATAACACATGAAATCCCGGTCTCGCCCACTCCAGAGATCTCTTTTGTTTCCGGGTAAGCCTCATGCAGTGTGATGCTTTTACTTGACAGGCGTGGCAGGAAGTAGTTTGCCGGTTACAATGATAACCGTGCTTGGAAATCCTGCGTTTATTGAAGGAGACAGGTGAAATGGTTTCGCTTCAGCGTTTTGCCCTGGTAATGATTCTTGGCGCGACACTGATGGACCACTGCTGCGCGGCAGATGGTGCAATCGATTTCAATCGTGATATTCGTCCGATCCTTTCCGAGACGTGTTTTCGTTGTCACGGGCCCGATGCGGCAGCTCGCAAGGCCGACCTGCGACTGGATACCCAGGCGGGCGCCCTGGCGAAGCGAGATGGGGCGCCAGCGATCGTGGCCGGGCGACCCGAGATGAGCGAGTTATTGCGTCGTGTGACCCATGCAGACCCCGATCAGCGCATGCCACCTGCGGATACGAAACAAGAACTGACCGCCACCCAGATCGACCTGTTGCGTCGCTGGATTGAACAGGGTGCATCCTGGCAAGAACACTGGGCATTTCAACCACTGGTGCAACCCGCGCCCCCGCAGCTGGCAGAAGACACGTGGTCGAAAAATCCTATCGACCAATTTGTATTGAGACGTTTGCGGAGCGAGGGGCTGACTCCCGCTCCACCGGCAGCCGCCGAGACTCTGGTGCGGCGTGTTGCTTTTGATGTGACCGGGTTGCCCCCGACCATCGCGGAGATTGATCGTTTCGTGAAGGACAGATCCCCACGGGCTTACGAGGATATGGTGGATCGCTACCTGCAGTCGACCGCTTACGGGGAACAGATGACACGCCACTGGTTAGACCTGGCACGGTACGCGGATACCAATGGATACCAGTATGATACGGAACGAACCCAGTGGGTCTGGCGGGACTGGGTAATTGCTGCCTACAACCGGAACATGTCATTTGACCAGTTCACGATCCAGCAACTGGCTGGAGACCTCTTGCCTGCTGCTACCGCTCAGCAACGACTGGCTACCGGATTTAACCGAAATCATGGCATCACGATCGAGGGTGGTGTGATCGATGAAGAATACCGTGTCGAGTACGTCATGGACCGCCTGGTCACTGTTGGCAGCGTCTGGATGGGGCTTACCGTCGGTTGTGCACGCTGCCATGAACACAAGTACGATCCGATCTCTCAAAAAGAGTTCTATGAACTGTTTGCCTTCTTTAACCAGGTGCCGGAAGGGGGGCGAGGATCCAATCCCCAGGAAACGATCGCTTCACCACTGGCCGAGCAACAGCAACGCAAGGTAAACCTGGAGATTGCCCGCCTGCGAGTTGAGCTGGCAAAACCTGTTGACGAGGGTCCGGAAGTGGAACGCTGGGCTCGCAATATCTCCGCAGGGGGACAGGCCTGGAATGTGCTGGAAACAGGTGTCATGAAATCCAGTGGTGGCTCGAAATTTACGAAGCTGGAGGACCAGTCGATCCTTGTTGGTGGCGCCAATCCCGGCAAGGATATCTATGACCTCCAGTCACGGACGGACCAGGTAGGTTTGACCACGGTTCGGCTGCAGGCCCTGACGCATCCTTCCCTGCCAGGTGGCGGTCCTGGTCGGCATACCAACTCGAATTTCGTGCTGAGTGAATTTGAATTGACCGTTGTCTCGGTGAAGGACCCTGGGCAGTCCCAGGTGGTCAAGTTCAGCCAGGCCCGGGCAGAGTATTCGCAACAGAATTACGAGATCAAGAAGGCGATTGATGGAACCGTGGCCGACAATAACGGCTGGGCCGTGGACGGACCGACGCGCAAGAAAGCGGTGACTGCTATTTTTGTGGCCGCGGTACCGTTCGGTTATGAAGGTGGCAGCGAGTTGCGATTTCGACTGCGACACGAAGCCAACTTCGGGACCCACGGCGTGGGGCGGGTGAGGCTTTCCGTGAGTTCCGCGCCTGCGGAATCCCTGGGATACGATGGTCCGCCCGCGGATATCGTGCGTATTGCATCCCTTGCCGCCACCGATCGTACCAAGCCGGAACAAGAGAAGCTGGCATCTTATTACCAGCAACGTTACGGCAAGCAGAAGCAACTGACGGATCAAATTGCCGCCTTGGAACGGAGCAAGGGGGCGGCATTTCCGGCAACGATGGTTATGAAAGATCTTGCCACTCCACGCCAGACCTACCTGCTCAAGCGTGGCCAGTACAATGCACCGGGTGAGAAAGTCTCTCCCTCAGTACCGGTGATCTTTCCAGGGTTGCCGGCCGCTGCGCCGCGGAATCGACTGGGGCTGGCCCAGTGGCTGATGGATCCATCACATCCGTTGACTGCCCGGGTCACGGTCAATCGGTACTGGCAACGATTGTTCGGCCTCGGACTGGTCAAGACGTCGGAGGACTTTGGGGTGCAGGGAGAATTGCCCAGCCACCGGAAAATGTTCGACTGGCTGGCTGCCGAA
>JAYGDH010000212.1:0-12364 GCA_046583055.1 Pirellulaceae bacterium
GTCTGGGAAACCAAGACACGAGAAATCTGCTCGTACGTCCGCAAACCCGTCTACGAGACCCGTCAACGGGAAGTGTGTGAAGTGGTCTGCAAGCCGGTTCATTACACCAAGACCGTCCAGGTCTGCACGGGACGCTGGGAAACACAAGTCACCGAACGTCCCGGCCGCGTCATCCGACGCCGCGTCCAGGATCCCGGTTGCTGGACAATGGATGAATGCAGTAAACGTTGCGTCTATGTCCCGGGAAAATGTCGCATCGAGGAAATTCAGTGTCCACCGCGACAGGTTTGCAAACGTGTCTGGGTCCCCGAGATCCAAAAACGCGAAGTACCCTGTGTCCGTTACGATCGACAGGTTGTCAAGAAGACCATTCCCTACACGGTTTGTCGCTATGTCACGGAAAAGCAAACCAAGACGTGCACTTACCGTGTCTGTCGTATGGTGCCGGAAAAGCGGACCAAGACCTGCACCTACCGCGTCTGCCGCATGGTGCCGGAGAAAAAGACCAAGACCTACACCTACCGGGTCTGTCGCATGGTGCCGGAGAAACGGACCAAGACCTACACCTACCGGGTCTGTCGCATGGTCAAGGAAAAAAAGACCAAGACCTACACCTACCGGGTCTGTCGCATGGTCAAGGAACAGGTAACCAAGAAGGTGCCTTACACGGTCTGCAATTACCAGAAGGAAACTCGCGTCAAGAAAGTTCCTTACACGGTCTGCAAGCCCGTGCACTACACGAAGACGGTACGCGTTGCAAAATGCATTCCCAAGACCGTACCCTACACCGTCACGCGATGCGTCCCACGAGTGATCTGCGTCCAGGTTCCTGTCAACGCCTGCTGCTCGCCACTCGGGCACCTGCGACAGAAGCTGCTGTCGACACGCTGCTGCGAATAAGACATCAGGGTTTTGACTTGGCACTGCAATACGATCTTCTAGCGGTGGTCTCCTTGGGACCACCGCTTTTTTTATAGGCTACGAGGCTGGCCACCTCCGGGAGCCACTGTACGCCCTAACCAGACTAGTGCTACAAAATCATAAGCCGCATGTGCCACAACTGCAGCAACTAACCCTCCACTACTCCAGTACAACAAGCCCAGGTAAACACTAACCAGCGTAGCGAAAATACCGTAGGCAGGTGTCACCCAGTGACAAAGTCCGAACAGCAGCGAAACCACTCCCAGGGCCCACCAACGCCCGGATTCGCCTCCCAGCCAGTCCGCCAGCAACTCTTGCAACAGTGCTCGAAACAACAATTCCTCTCCGAGGCCGGCAGCCATCGACAGCAGAAGCAGTCCCCACCAGGAAGATCCCACGAACAACGGAAGCAACTGGTCGTCAACCACCCGTCGCAGTCGCCTCCAGGCGGCTCCAGGCAACCTCCGGGAAACCAGCAAGGCCACCAGTAATGGTACGGTGGCCACGAGGCCAAGCAGGGTTGAACGGAAGTATTGTTCAGCCGTCGCGTCTGCCCAATCCTCCCACAGGGAATGGCCCCATGCCCAACTGAGCAAGGAAGCTACCAGGACCAACGATCCTTCAAAAAGAATCCCCAGCGGCACGATCGAGGAGGCTCGCTTGCCCGGTAACAAGTCTGGACCTTCCGCAACGGGAGCATCCACGAGAGTGTCTTACCTCATCCAGGGTTTCAGGCAGCTCAAATCGGGGTTTCCGTCCAAAAACTCCATACACCCCCCGGCTTCAAAGCGTTATCATACTACCATCTTTCTGACCCTGCTGAGGCACACCGATCCCGAACGCGGGAACCCCAGGCAGGCGCGCCATCCAGCAACGGATTCATCCATGCAACCAGCCACCCGGGTACTGCGATCAACAAGCGGCGCACTGGTAGCCGGGACCTGCGCCCTGATCCTGGTAACTGCCGGGGCAGATGAACCTGTTCAGCCAGCGATCGCTAGGCCGACCTCGTCAGCCCTGACAGCAGTTCAGCAAAAACAGATCCGAGGCTGGATCAAGGACCTGGGAAGCCGCCAGTATGCCAGTCGGCAACAGGCCCAGACCAAGCTGTTGGCAACCGGCTGGTCGGCCTTGCCATGGTTACTGCAGGCTCGACGGGACCCCCATCCGGAGCGACGGTTTCGAGCCCGGCAACTGGCCACGGAGATCCAGCATCGGCGCCTGACTCGCGAGTTCCAGCAACTGGGAATCCAGCCAGAAAACACCATCAGCCTCGACCAGGCCATGATCTCGATTGCCCGGATTGTCGATCCCCTGGTTGACGAGACAAGTCTCACCCGGCAACTGGACCAACTCGCAAACCAGGTGCGCAAGCTACTGGGACCCAACGTCTCACTAGAAAAAGTTCCCCCTGCCAAGGCCGTGGCCACGATTCAGCAGGTAATCTTCCAGCAACACGGATTCACCGGGGCCAAGACCGACTATGATCATCCGAGGAATAGTTCGCTGGAAAAAGTCCTGCAACATCGTAAGGGTCTGCCCATCCTGCTGTCACACGTGGTAGTCTCCGTCGCTGACCGCCTGGACTGGCCGTTTGTCGGCGTATCGATCCCGGGGCGTTACATGGTCAAGTACGATGGCTCTCGAGCCCCCGCCGGCTCCCCCAGGGAAGACATTCTGTTGGATCCTTTCGGCGGAGGAAAGATCCTGACGATGGCACAACTGCTGGAAATCGTCCCTTCACTGGACCCTGAAACGGCGTTGACCCCAAGTTCCAGGCGAGAGACGGTCGTGCGGATGTTACGCAACCTGGAAGCGGACTACCGGGCGATTGGAAACCTGGAACAGGCCGAGCGAACCGGACGGTACGAGTTGCTGGTCGACCGATAGGAAAACGGGATACGTCAAAACCACTGGAAAATTCGCCAATTGACGCTAAACCTTCCCCTTGTTAGACTTAATAGTCTCCATAGAGAGTTCGGCCTTTTGTCCCCTCGGACAACGGTCGACGACTCCTTTCCAGGCAGATTTGATCTATCTTGTCGAGTAACCTCTGAGGACGATCAGAAAACTCTCAAATCTGCGACACGATCCCAAGAAACACCTGCCAGGACTCACGCAACTTACCGTTCGCGACACCTGGGCATTTCCACCTCGAGAGAGAGCAAACATGACAAGCAGTAAGCGGAAGTCCCAACTGGGCAAGATGATCTATTACTTTGGTAAAACACGGACCGAGGGACGCAACGTCAGCAAGGAATTGCTGGGGGGAAAGGGAACGAACCTGGCCGAGATGACGGGTATTGGATTACCGGTCCCTCCTGGCTTTACCATCACCACGAAGGTCTGTGACGCTTACAACAAGAACCATCAGCAGCTGCCGGCCAACCTGGCCGCGGACGTCAAACGCAACATCGCCACGCTGGAAAAAGAACTTGCCAAGAAATTTGGAGACCAACAGAATCCACTACTGGTTTCCGTCCGTAGTGGTGCTGCGGCCTCCATGCCAGGCATGATGAACACCATCCTGAACCTGGGACTCAATGACGTCTCGGTCAAGGGATTGGCCGAAGGCACTCAAAATCCACGTTTTGCTTACGACGCCTATCGACGTCTCATCAACATGTTTGGAGACGTGGTCATGGAAATCGACCACAAGCATTTCGAAGAAGCGTTCAGCAAGATCAAGAAGCAATACCACGTCAAGGATGATACGGATGTCCCGACCGAGGGCCTGGTTAAACTGTGCCGGGAATACAAGAAGATCTACCGCAAGTACGCCGGGCATCCTTTTCCCCAGGACCCTTATAGCCAGCTCGAACTGGCTATTGAAGCTGTATTTGCCAGTTGGAATACGACCCGGGCGGTACGCTACCGGGAAGTCGAGAATATTCGCGGCCTGCTGGGAACGGCCGTCAACGTTCAATCGATGGTCTACGGAAACATGGGTGATGATTCTGGAACCGGGGTTGCCTTCACACGTGATCCATCGACTGGACAGAACAAGTTCTACGGAGAATTCCTGATCAATGCCCAGGGAGAAGACGTTGTCGCCGGGATTCGTACGCCCCAGCCCGTGGGCGAAATGCCCAAGTGGAATCGCAAGATCCATTCCCAGTTGCTGGAAATCAAAACGATCCTGGAAAAACACTACAAGGACATCCAGGATATCGAGTTCACCATTGAACGAGGGCATCTCTACATGCTGCAAACCCGCACCGGCAAGCGAACCGGCGCCGCGGCTGTCAAGATCGCCTGTGACATGGTGAAGGAAAAATTGATCACCGAAAAAACGGCTCTCTGCCGTATTCCTGCAAACGATCTCACGCAATTACTGCTGCCCAGTTTCGACCCGGGCGCCCTGGAGTCGGCAACGGTGCTGACACGTGGACTTCCAGCCTCTCCCGGTGCATCCGTAGGCAAGCTGGCTTTCACGGCCGAGGAAGCCGTGGAAAGAACCGCGGCAGGTGAATCGGTCCTGCTGGTTCGCAACGAAACCAGCCCCGAAGACATCGACGGGATGCACAGTGCCGCCGGAATCCTGACCAGCACCGGTGGCATGACCAGTCACGCTGCCGTGGTAGCCCGTGGCTGGGGACGCTGCTGCGTGGCCGGGGCTGGCGAGGTACAGATCAACGAAAAGTCCCGCAAGATCACGATTGGCGGCAAGGTCTTTACGCACAACGATACCCTCTCGCTCGACGGCTCGACCGGGGCGGTGATGCCCGGAACGGTCGAAACGAAAACCCCGAAACTTTCTAGTGATTTCCTGAGAATCATGCGTTGGGCTGACAAGTATCGCACACTGGACATCCGCACCAATGCGGATACCCCCGAGGATGCCCGTCGAGCTCGTGAATTCGGTGCCCAGGGTATTGGACTCTGCCGCACAGAACACATGTTCTTCCAGGACAATCGCATCATCGCCATGCGAGAGATGATCCTCGCAGAAGATCTGACCAGTCGGCAAAAAGCACTGAAGAAACTGCTGCCCTACCAGCGCAAGGACTTCATCGGCATTTTCACCGCGATGAAAGGGCTGCCCGTCACGATTCGACTGCTGGATCCACCGCTGCACGAATTCGTACCCCATGACACCAAGAGCCAACAGGAACTGGCGAAACACATGGGCATTAAGCCGGCCGTCGTCAAGATACGGGTCGACCAACTCCATGAAGCCAATCCCATGCTCGGACACCGTGGCTGCCGACTCAGTGTGACCTATCCGGAAATCCTGGACATGCAGGTAACGGCGATCGTGGAAGCTGTCATTCACTGCAAGAAAAAACAGGTCAACGCGAAAGCGGAAATCATGATTCCCCTGGTCGGTACGGCCAACGAACTCCGGTTACTGCGTGAACGCGCTGAACTGGTCATCGCCCAGGTCAAGGAAAAGAAGAAATACACGCGGGCCCTGGGCATCCTGATCGGAACCATGATCGAGATTCCCCGCGCCGCACTAACTGCGGATGAAGTGGCTGAATATGCCGATTTCTTCAGCTTTGGTACCAATGACCTAACCCAGATGACCTTTGGGTACAGTCGTGATGACATCAATACCTTCCTGCCTGACTACCTGAAAGCAGAGATCCTACCTGGTGATCCTTTCCAGTCACTGGACACCACGGGAGTCGGTCAACTGGTCGACATGGGAGTCCGAAAAGGACGAGCCACCAAGAAGGACCTCAAGATCGGTATCTGCGGTGAACATGGCGGCGATCCAGCTTCCATCAGTTTCTGCAACCAGGTAGGGCTTAACTATGTCAGTTGCTCACCATTCCGAGTTCCCATCGCTCGACTTGCTGCCGCCCAGGCCGCCTTAAGCTAAACCGTGGCGAGACACCAGATACCCTGAACCGCTGAACACTTTCCCGACAGGAATACACTCATGAGCGACCTACACATCCTGTATGACGAAGCCGAAAAACTCAAGGATGCTGGCAACCTTGATGAGGCAATTTCCAAGCTAAATGAAATCGTTGAACAGGATGACAATTTTGTCCTGGCGCACCTCACGCTGGCCGTGGTCTACGGACGCGATAACAAGCACGAGGAAGCGGTGCGACATGGAGAAAAGGCCTGCGAGTTGGAGCCCAACGAAGCCTTTAACTTCACCGCCCTGAGCGTGACCTTTCAACGAGCCTTCGCCGGCACCCAGAACCAGCAGTACATCCAGATGGCTGAAGATGCCATGGCCAAGGCCCAGATGATCCAGTCCAACGGATAGACCGTCGCGGATCTCGAGCAGGCTCAACCGGAATGGATCTGAAGTCCCGCGTCGTTGATCTCGTAGGGAACGATGTCGTCACTGCAGGCACTGCCCCGATGCTTGGCCACGTAGAGAGCACGCCCCAGGCGATTTCCCTCGCGCACCTTACCCATGTAAATCAACGTGCTTGCATTGGACAGGGCATCCCCTTCATCCAGCGGGCGTTCTATCATCTCGTGCAACATCGATTCATGAGAAGTATAGAGCAACAGGCAGCCCAGGGCCTGCGAGTCGTAAGCATGAGCGCTTACCTGTTCCGACAGTTCTCGGTAACGCTGGCGAAACAAGTCGCGTGCTACCCACTCGGCCTCCTTGCGAACCACCTGGTGGTAAACATACTCAAACAAGTTCAACTGGATCGAGTCATGGGGCCGACCCACCGGCTCCACCCCGTCCACCACCAGCCGTCGCACACCCCGCACGAAATTCCCGTACAGGAACGTGATCGTGCGACGTAACTTATGATTCAATTCCGCCTGCCATTCGTGCCACTCTTCCCATGGCAAATCCTGCCGGGTCACACGACGCCCCTGGTAATCAAAAACGTGTAGATAATCCCCGTGATTTCGCTCCGGGTCAAATAACTCATGCCAGTCCGTGGGCTCGGGCGTTGGAACCGGTTCCAGCACCCGGGAATACATGCGTTGGGCATAATCGACGTGATTCTGCGAGTCACCGCGGGCCCCCAGGTCCAGGATGATGCCGGCATGATCCTCGGCAACCAGGCCTGCCTGGACATACTGGATCCCCAGTTGCGTCTTGCCAATGCCCGTGGCACCTACCACCACGGTCAATGTCCCTGGTAGAAATCCACCACCAAGCAACTCATCCAGCCCGGGAACTCCTGTACGCTGTCGATTCACCTGCACACCCCTCGCTCAATCCTGTCTGGCTGAACCCTTCTCAAAATCACCACTCTCCACTAGCGCAGTTCCTGCCAGGCGGCCAGCAACCAAGTGGCAGCCTGTTCCACATCTTGTTGGCTGGTAGTACGGCCCAAGCTCAAACGCACCGTGCCGCGAGCCGTTTCCGGCGGCAAGCCAATGGCAGCCAGGGTACTCGATAGCGTCGTCTCACCACTGTGGCAGGCAGCACCGGTCGAAGCGCACAGTTGTGGCACTCGTTCCAGTAATTCTCCTCCCGTGACCCCGGGGAAATTCACGCTGAGGGTATTGGGCAAACATGGGACCTCCGCCCCGTTACAGGTCAACCCTGCCCCCACGCCCGCAACCAGTAAGTCCCTCAACCTATCGCGCAGCGGCCCCACGCGATCCTGCATCTCTGCAAGCCCCTCACGGGCCAACTCGGCGGCCTGCCCCAGTCCCACCAGGTAGGGAACATTTTCTGTACCCGCACGCCTGCCGAACTCGTGGCTGGCTCCATGCATGAACGGCTCCAACTCCACTCCACTGCGCACGTATAACGCCCCCACGCCCTTGGGGGCGTAAAGCTTGTGCCCGGCAATGGTCAACAAGTCGACTCCCAGTTCATTCACCTGGGTCGAGATCTTCCCCATACTCTGGGCCGCATCCGTGTGTAACAGGACACCCCGCGAACGACATATTTCTGCAATCTCGGCCAGCGGCTGGATCGTGCCGATCTCGTTGTTAGCATGCATGATGCTCACCAGGCGAGTATCGGGACGCAACAACGCCTCTACCTCCGATGGCGAAACTACCCCCTGGGCGTCACAACCCACGACACTTACCTCGCAACCACAACGCTCCAGGTAGTTCGCCGGGACCACGATCGCCGGATGCTCCAGTGAAGAAATCACCAGGTGCCCTGACCCACCAGAGTTCTCACCGCAAAAAACTCCCTTGAGAGCCTGGTTATTGCTCTCGGTTCCCCCCGAGGTAAAAACAATCTCGTCAGTCTGGGCTCCCAACGAGCTAGCAACCTGCTCGCGAGCATGTTTCACCGCCTCCTGGCAAAAACGGCCCGGCCCGTGGCTACTGGATGGATTCCCGTGATGCCTGGTCAAGAACGGCTCCATCGCCTGCTGGACCAGCGGAGCAATCGGGGTCGTCGCATTATAGTCAAAATACAAGTGCGTCATGGTGTTTCATCAAGTCATTCAAGCGAGTGACACGCCAACCAACTGTTGCAGTAAAACCGACCTGCAGACAGGAGGCAAGGGTACCGAAAAGGGGGCCTGCTCCCGAGTGCTAGCAAAGTTCACGTTTGACCGCTCTAAGCTAGGTAAATTATGCAAACCTTCCGCTTCGAACCAATCCGGGAGACCTCCCGATCTTCAGCAGGTCGATGTACAAGAATAACGACCTGTCTTTCTCTACGATTCCACGAAAACTCATCCTGGAAACAGTCCCTTGCAGCAATCTCAAGACACCTCGAAACTTTCCTCCTGGCAAGTCGGGTTGCTACCAGCCTTTTTCAGCCTGTTCGTTACGCTCAACGTCATGCCCCTGTCCATCGGTTGGTGCCAGGATGAACCGCCCATCGTGGAATTACCGGAAACCGTGGTGCCGGGACGCCCCAGTCCATTTCCCGCCAATCCACTCAGTACGGGGACGTTATTAACACCCAATCGATCTGAAACGGATGCGAATCGGGTCGGCAGTTCCTACACGGTCATCAATGAGGCCGAGATCGCGCAGACGCGGCAATCGAGCGTTGCCGAGGTCTTACGGGGAAAGCTGGGGCTGGATGTCGTACGTTCGGGAGGCTCGGGTGGAGCAACATCCATTTTCCTGCGCGGTGCCAATTCCCAGCACACGAAGGTGCTGATGGATGGAATCCCCATCAATGACCCCAGCCATCCCAACCGCGGATTTGACTTTTCATCACTGTCTGCAGACAACATTGAACGCATCGAGGTTCTCCGCGGTCCGCAGAGCATTCTCTACGGCAGTGATGCTTTGGGAGGCGTGATCAACATCATTACCAAGCGTGGTGAGGGTCCGCCCTCGATTCGCGCCAGTGGCATGGGTGGCAGTTTCGGCACGGCACGTACCTCGCTATCCATCAGCGGTGGAGACCAGGCCAGCTATTATTCGATCAGCGGTGGCTATTCACACACGGATGGCATTTCAGCAGCCAGCGTTCTCAATGGCAACACGGAGCCGGACCGTCATCGCAATGGCAACCTCTCCGCTCGATTGGGTTGGAACCTGTCCGAGAACCTGAACGTGGATTATGTCTTTCGTTATATCGACCGAGACGTGGAAATCGACTCCTATGATTTCACAGCAGGCTTCACGGATGACTTGCTAAGAGCCAATCTCAGCCAGCAGTTCATGAACCGAATTCAGCTCCGGTCACTGGGACTGGATGGCCTGGTGGAAAACAGGATCGGTTTCAGTCAGACTGACTATCAACGTCAGGATACGGCAGTATTGTTTCCCGCTTTTGAACCAGCCGACTTCCATGGCCAGACCCGCCAGGCGGATTGGCAGAGCAACCTGGTGGTCACCGAAAGCCAACTGGTTACCGTGGGTGTCGACTACCTCCACGAGAGCGCTTCCAGCAACCTGAACCCGCATCAACAACAATACAACACGGGAGTTTACCTGCAGGACCAGGTCACCTTGACTGACCACTGGTTTGCCAGTGTGGGGTTCCGCTGGGACGACCATAGCGCCGCCGGTAACGCATCCACCTACCGAATCAGTACACGTTACCTGCCCCCGGGGACAGGGCGCGAGTTTCACGGCAGTATTGGCACCGGTTTCCGGGCTCCCGCACTGGCCGAGAATTTTTTCACCGGTGGTAACCCGGCACTCCTCCCGGAGACCAGCAGGGGCTGGGACATCGGGCTGCAGCAGTCTTTCCTGGAGGGCGTGATTGTCCTGGACGCAACTTGTTTTCGCAACGATTTCAGAAACCTGATTAATTACGATTTTGTTACCAACACGCTGCAAAACATCGGCCAGGCCCGAGCCACTGGTGTAGAAGTCTCCGGAACCTGCATCCTGACGCAACAGTCCATCCTGTCCGCCAATTACACCTGTACCGACACAAAGGATCTTCAATTTGGTGGCAAGCTGGCACGACGACCGCACCATAAAGCAGGCCTGACTTACCGTCGCCAATCACTCGATGAACGGACCGGGGTGAATGCCACACTGCTCATCGTCGGCGACCGACTGGACCTGCCCCAGCGCTACGGCGGCACGGTCCTGGATAACTACCTGCTGCTGAATCTCGCTGGCAGTTATCAGTTGAATCCGCAGTGGGAACTGTTTGGACGGATCGACAACGTGACCAACGAGCAATACGTCGAGGCGCTTGGTTTTGGAACGCCGGGTATTGCAGGCTATGCCGGACTCAACGTCACCTGGTAGCGGGCAGGGGGCCGGACCCTGGTTCCCGCGCTACCCATGCTCGATCTTCTAGGGTGACTCGATCCGAAACCGGATCGGAACAATCACGTCGACCGTTTCCTTCACCCGTTTCTTGGCAGTCACCATGAATCGCCACTGGCGCACCACCTGGAGAGCAGCAGTATCGAGAGTGGCATGACTGCTGGATGCGTGCAGCCGGGCTGACCGTACCGTACCATCAGCAGCAACCGTGACACGAATCTTGACCAACCCCTCCTGTCCCTGCTGCAACGCCTGCTCCGGATACTCCGGACTGGGGTTATACACGGGCCGCACCATCGGTCGCTGGACCACTCCCGGAGTCACCACGGCACCGCCGCTGGCAGGCTGCTGCGGGACTTGCCGCACCAGCCGACTGACCTGCAACTCGCGCTCGGGTGTGAACCGTTGAGTCGCAAGTTCGTCCTTGTCGCGGGAACTTTCCGACAATGTTGGTAACTGGTTTCCCGGAGGCGGTGCAGCCCGGGCAGGCGACCGTTGCAACCGATCCACGGTGACAGGTGCCGGCGCCACCGTGGTCACGGGCTGCCCCGGGGATTCATCAGCAGATACCGGCAGGCGAGACACCCGGGAAGTATGGCTGAGGCTGGGCACGCTCAGTGGCGAGGCAGCTTCAGCATGCCAGGTAGGTGGCGGTAATTCGAAGGTAATTTCCACCTGGTCCACTGGCTCAGCTTCCAATATTTCCACGACCAGGGCCAGCGGTGGTTCGGCAACTACCCAGTGTTCACCACCGGGAGGAGGAATCAAGTCCGGGACATGTCCCAGGATACCCGGCAGGGACCAACCAGACAGCGTCCAGATGGCAGCCAGTACCAGGCTGTTACTCAAAGGAAAGAAGAAGATCATCAGCGTCATGAACCAGGGAGAAGTTCGCGAATGTTGATACCGCGTGATCGCCACGCGGGGACATGCTGCCGGTACGTAGGCCACGTGCGCACTCCACAAGGGCCTGCCCAGGGCGTCACGTCGCATGCGACCTGTGAGAATCATGAGACCTTCCCACGTACCCCAGAATCCGGCCAGGCCACCAGAGATAACGGTCAGCAGGCATTGCAACAGCGGGATCCAGCGGTAACCAAGATAAAGACGGTGTACTCCGAAGGCACCGAAGAGGACGCCCAGTACCCCAGCTGTCGATCTGGCACACCCCGTCTCGCGTAATTCGGTCTCCAGCCGTAATTCGGGAAATTCAAACGGATCCATGCCAGTTAATCTGTTTCGATAAAACAACCAGTAACTCTGGAAACAACGCAAACCGAGTCCTTGAACTTTAATCGGCGGGTGGTTTTTCAACCAGTCCCCGTGTCCTGAACACATGGTCACACCATCTAACTGGGATCTTGATAGTAGACGAAGCCACTGTAATTTGTGAGAATAGGTAACTAGTCTATGATAGTCGCTGGTGCTGATTGAACAGTACAGCAATTCCTGGGTGTTTCTGGAAGAGGAGAGGTTCTATGAGTTCGCGACGACAAACCGGTTTTACGCTGGTAGAGCTACTGGTCGTGATCACGATTATTGGCATCCTGATGGGCTTGCTGCTGCCAGCGGTGGCCATGGTCCGCGAAAGTGCGCGTCGTACCCAATGTGCAAACCGCACACGGAACCTAGCCATGGCCGTCAACACTTTCCAACTAGCCAAGGAACGATACCCTGGCTGGCGCGAATGGGAAGCCAAAACAAAATTCAATCAGGTGGGTACCTTAAAGGGACCCAACAAACCCCTTTCCTGGCTGACCGTGTTGCTCCCCTACCTGGATCAGGAAACGCTCTTTGAAAAATGGGGCGAGGCGAGTAGACCGATTCTGCCAATCCCTAACTCTGGGTC
>JAYGDH010000331.1:0-4253 GCA_046583055.1 Pirellulaceae bacterium
GTCCGGCGGTGGTGGCGAGGGGGGCGTTCCCAGCAGGTTTTCCAGGACCCAGATGCCCCGCGCGACCGGTTGCGTCTCCACGCCGTTGGAAGTCAATGTCAGGATACTTCCATGGCCAAGTAGGCCACCCCGCTGGGACTCCGGTTTGAGCGAGACACGTTGGAAGTTCTCTTTCGACACTCCCTCGATTCCATAGTGACGCGCCAGGGCAGAGTTGATGAAAGTGTAGGGCGCGTTGATGAATTCCAGGATGCTCTGGTTTTGATCGAGTAAGTGATCGAACAACAAGCGAGTTTCCTGCCGCATGGCCGCTTCCAGGTTGTCGTTGTAGTAGGCCTTGTTGGCCGCCGGGTCCGGTGGCATCGTTCCCAGCTTGCGAAGGTTTAGCCACTGGCCCATGAAGTTGGTTGAAAAGGCAACTCGCTTTGGGTCGTCGAGCATGCGATCGACCTGTTTCCGCAATATTTTTGGATCGCGCAGTTTTCCGCTGGTAGCTACCTTCAGGAGCTCATTGTCGGGCATGGAACTCCAGAGGAAGTAGGAGAGGCGCGTGGCCAGTTCATAATCATCCAGCTGGGCTACCGCCCGCTCGCCCGGCTGTGGTTCGACCAGGTAGATAAAACCGGGCGAGGCCAGGATCCCTTTCATGGCCAAACGGGCAGCCTGCCAAAAGTCTCCGGTCTCCTGGAATCGTTTGTCGGCCAGTAACAGGTAAGGTTCCAGTCGTTGAGGGTCGGCCGGTCGACGATAGGCGAAGGCGGCGAAACGCGTCAGTGACTTGCGCAAATCGCTGGCCGTCGGTTTCTCAGGGAGATTGCTGAAAAAGCGTGCGGTACCGGGCAAGGGCCACTGGGCATAGTGAGGACCTTCCAGCTCCAGGCGATGTAGTCGCAGTTCCGGTGCCGAGCCCATGTACATTTCGACCGGGTTGCGTGCCAGCGGCACGGTATCTTCCGGAAAGTACCTGGGAAAGACTTTGCGCATGATTCGTTTTTGTGACCCACGGGGACCATTGGCCCATTCGACGGCAAACTCGTAACCCTGCTGCAGGAATCCACGCACTTCAACGTCAACCGGTTGGTTGTCGCGGATTTCGTATTCCCCGAAGGTCCGCGTGGCGACCGTTCCCAGGTTCCGGTTGACTACCAGTACCCGGATGCGAGGTGGTTCGGTCGGATCGTAGCCCAGGCCATCCAACTCATAACGATGAACTTTCCAGCGGACCGTGTTGGCACGGATCCGAAAGATGTACTGGCCATCGTCGCTGACCCCGCGAAACTTGTTCTTCACATAGGCCCGGGTGAACTGGTCTCGTACCAGGGCCCGCTTGAAACCACGCGGATCATCATGTCCGCCCCCGTGGATCTGGTTGCCGACAGCGACGATCTTTTTCAGCGGTGGCCTGGGGCCGGGGCGAATCGCCTTGTCGAGGACTTGTTCAGCTGCTTCCAGGTACTGGGCCAGCAGGAAGTCCGAAGTCAGCAGTCCCTCGCCAATATTGTCAAATCCGTCCACCGAATTGTCGGCCGGAAAAGCAATCGTGGGATCGAAATCCGACATGTTCATCTGGAACAGGTCCCGCACGGTATTGAAGTACTCGGTCCGATTAAGGCGTCGCAGGACTACCTTGCCCGCATGACGGCGAGCCGTTTCACGTGCCTCGGCCAGGGTTCCGGTGAGGTAGCCAACCACCTTCCTGGTCTCCGCGGCGGTTGGTTGCCGGGCGTCCTCGGGAGGCATTTCTCCCAGGTTGAGCTGGTCCAGGATGTCCTGAAGGAGTTCCCCGTTTTGTGGTTTGCTGAAGTCAAGTGTCAGTTGGTCGAAGCGTCGTTCCCCCAGTTGCTTCTTGGCACCGTGGCAGCCCAGGCAATACTGCTTGAGAAACGGCCGCACGTTGGATTGGAAATCCTTCTCGGCAGCCGCCAGTGGTACCGGCATGAGCAGCGCGGCTGACAAGACGACGATCGGCTGATAGAGGTTCTTGAAGCTCATCCGGTTCCGTTCGTCAGGTAAGAAGGTTGTTCAGGTTGCCACTGCTACTGGAAAAGCGATCCGTCTCGATGCCGAATTGCTGCAATAGCGTGACATACAGGTTGCTGAGCGGGGTCCCGTTATTTCCCTTCTTGGGAAAGGTATGGTGTTGGCCATGTTTGAAACCGCCACCGGCGACCAGGGCCGGGACATTGCGGCTGCTGTGCGAACTGGCGTTGCCCATGCCACTGCCCAGCAAGAGGACTGTGCTATCCAGTAGTGGCTGGCCATCGACGTCCTTCACTTTCTTGAGCCGATCCATAAAACCGGCCAACTGGGTCAGGTAGTAGCTGTCGATGATCTGCAGCTGCGAGATCTTCTCGGGGTTTTGACCATGGTGGGTGAGCGTATGATATCCCAGCGTGACGCCGTCGAAGGTAGAGTGACGATTGCCGCCGGGCAGCTGGTAGACCAGCACCCGGGTTGACTCGCTTTGCAGCGCCATCACCATCACTTCAAAGAAGAGTGACATGTCGTAGGGATAACTGGTCTGTGGCTGATCTTCATCAACCTTGGGACGCTTGGCCTGCGGCTTGGGGATGTCAATCCACTCCTTGCGACGGACCAGCTTCCGTTCGGTCTCGCGAACGGCCGTCAGGTATTCTTCCAGCTTGTTGCGATCCTGGGTTGCCAGCTTGATTTTAAGAGACCGGGAATCATCCAGCAGCAGGTCGAGGAGGCTGCCGTTGTCGCTGAGCGATTGCCGCTGACGCTGCTTGTCCTTTTCGCTGTCTTCCACGAAGAGGAGGTTGAAGAAACGGTCGGGTGTCGAAACGGATGGGATCGGGATGCCAGCACGGGTATAGGAAATGGGAGCTCCGTTGCCAGTTACGAGCGATGGAAAACGGGTCTCGCTACCGATCCGTTCAGCCACCAGTTGGTCGAGTGAAAACAGCCGGCTGCGGTCACCGTCGGCGTCGGCAGCCTTGATGCCGTTGAGGAGCGTACGGGTGCAGCCGTGACCACCCCCACGTCCGGGTGATCCAGTTGCGAGAAGACAGAAAAATCTCGTCGGTGCCGGGTCAGTGCCTGGAGACTGTTGGGCATGGTGTACTGGTCGCCGGTCTGCTGCGGAAAAAAACCTTCCGGGTTGAGGCCGTAGTCCGGGGCGACACAGACAAAGTTGCGAGCCTTCGATCGGTCGCCAGCGGCTGCCTCGGTGTTGCCGGGTCGCAGCGATTCGAGGGCCGGGATAGCGAGCGAAAGCCCGACGCCACGCAGGAAGCGGCGACGGCCGAATTGGTCCTGGGTCTTGGAATTCATGCGATCAGTTCCCGGGAATGAAACAGTGATGAGATTATTATAGCCGAACCAGGTCCCGGCAGAGAGGGGGAACCCGCTGGGAAGCCAGTGAGCTGGCAGCGAGCAGGATGGTAGTGGCCAACGTCCGACCGTTACGTGGTCGCCTGCTTGGTTTTTCCTTGGTGAGTGGTGGGCAGGACTTATTTCGACCCGGCAAAGCACCAGAGGTTGCCAGCAAAATCATGAACGAATATGAGGTTGCCGCTGGCCGTGGGGGCGGCCTTGATGGGGGTGCCCAGTCGGTGTTCCCACTGGACTTTTCCCTGGCGGTCTACCGCCCGGATGGATGTGTCATCGTGACCAAAGAAGGCGTGATCACCAGCGATCAGTGGAGTCGAGCTGCCGCCGATCGCCTGTCGCCGAGAACGCAGGAAACGGTCTGCTTCACGCCCGCAATTGACTTGCCAGCGAACCTTGCCGGTGGCCAGGTCGAGCGATCTGAAATTGGTGCCATTGACCAGTAACTGGTCGTCCCACACGATGGGGATCGGGTTCTGGTAGCCAGCGTTCGCAAAGGGTGTCCGCCAGACCAGGTCACCAGTCTCCATCGTTCGGGCGCAAATGCCGCCCGAGGAGGTGAAATACAACTTGTCTCCATGTAACAGAGGTGCCGAGGTCGAGCGTGAATTTTCAGTATATTTCCAGACGGTTTTACCCGACGACAGTTCCAGGGAGGCTCCCACCCCACGCGCGATCGTGAACATGCGGTCATCACTGACCGTGGCGAAGGCGGCATAGGAGCCGACGTTGCTGTCGAGCGAGCGAATTTGCTTTCCGCTCGTGTAATCCAGCAAGTACTGGATGCGGGTCCAGTCACTGACCAACAGTCCGGCAGCGGTTGGCACTGCGGGCGTGTTGTTGATGGCCAGTGGGCGTCCCTTCTTGTAGTCCGCATTGATTTGTGTGACCCACTTCGCGTT
>JAYGDH010000364.1:0-29965 GCA_046583055.1 Pirellulaceae bacterium
GGTAAGCCGAGCGGGTCGTCCAGAACGACATAGGCGGGCAAGTTCTGGTTGATATTTCCCAGTCCATAGGTAACCCAGGCACCGATGGCAGGTCGCCCCGGTAGTAGTCGTCCGGAATGGATTTTGAACAGGGCCGGTTCATGGTTCGGGTGGTTGTTAAACATCGAACGGACGACCGCGATATCGTCGACATGTTTCGCGATATGGGGGAGGGCATCCGAGACCCAGGTACCACTCTGACCATGCTGTTTGAATTTGAAGGGTGACCGCAGCAAGCCACCGGCGGACTGCGGCGAGGAGACATCCTCGGCGATCTTGTCGAAGTAAGGTTCCCCGTGGTGTTTTTCCAGCATTGGCTTGGGGTCGAACAGGTCCACCTGGCTGGGACCGCCGTTCATGAATAACTGGATGACCGCTTTTGCCTGGGGTTCAAAATGAGGCGGTTGAGGACGCAAGTCATAGATGCGGCGCGCCGGGGTAGCGTGGTCATGATCGGCGGCCTGGATTGTTTGGCGGCCGGTCATTTCCTGCGTTGCCAGGTAGGCCAGGGCAGCTCCCTGCAGACCATCGGAGACGCGATGGAAGAAGTTTCGACGATTGATCGAATTTGATTTCGGGGAAGGTGTTGATTGCATAGCGGTCATTATATCAATTCGGGGTGTTTTCACGGCATGCTAAATGTCAGTCTATGTAAAGGAAGGCAGCTGAATTCATGATTGTATGGCAGTAGGTTTTTAGGGCCATCTGGGGAGCGTCGAGCGTGGACTTCTTTTCATTTTTCAAGTGCTCGCTCCATTTTTCTTCGAGATCGGTCAGCACGTTGCGACCTAACTCCAGCTCCCCTGCGGTTGCCGGACGGCTTAGTGCCGTCTGGTAAATCCATTGAATCTGTTCTTCCATGTCGGTCGCTTCGGCCGCGACTCGCCGGGCAAATGAGGCACTCAGTTGCCTGATGGTGTCGTTGTTCATCAGGTAGAGTGCTTGTTGAGGGACCGTTGAATTGGAGCGAATTTGGCAGGCCGGGTTCATCTGGGGCAAGTCAAAGGTCTCCAGGAGCGTGGGCATTTCCTTACGCCGCTGCCGCAAGTAGATACTGCGCCGCCAGGCTCCCTGCTGGGCAATGGCCGTCACCAGGCCGTCTTTGGCAACGTTAACCGGATCCGGCTGTCCAAAATGAGATTCGTTCAGTTTGCCGCCCAGGTGAATGAGGGTATCCCGGACTTCCTCGGCGTCGAGTCGTCGCAGTGGCATGCGGGAGATCCAGCGATTTTCCGGATCCAGCCGGGCGAGCTGTTCGCTGACCTGGGAATTCTGGCGATAGGTACGGGACGTCATCATCAGCCGATGCATCTGCTTGATGCTCCAGCCATACTCAATGAACTCGCTTGCCAGCCAGTCAAGTAATTGAGGATGCGTGGGACGCGTTCCCAATTCACCAAAGTTGTCGAGGCTGCGAACGATGCCTTCCCCGAAATGGTGTTTCCAGATGCGATTAACCATCACGCGAGCGGTCAATGGGTGTTCTGGATTGACCAGCCACTTGGCCAGGGCCAGTCGGCGGCCCGTCTGCTTGGCACCGGGCCAGGGGGGGGTAGCCTGGAACGGTGTCTTTCCATCAGTCAGGGCAGAAGGGACACCCGGGCCAACCAGGCGTCCGGTTTGCTGGTAGTCCCCCCGGCGATAAATATATGTGGGCGACGGATCTCCCCGATCCCAGAGAGCGCGAATCGCCGGGACCTGCCGCTGTTGCGCCATTAAAGCTTTGACTGCAGGTGTTACCTTTTTCTCCAGGTTCTTGTAATCCTTGTTTTGCTGGAGTTGTTTTTCGGTCAGCGTAAGTTGTTTGCCGAACTTGTCTACCAGGTACTGTTGCACTTCGCTGCGATCGTCTTTGCCAGTTTGCATGGCAGCTTGCATGTCGGCCCGGATGGCCGCGGGCAGCTGTTTGAGCTGCGCTGACAGGTGTTGCTTCTGCAATTCTCGCGCCAGGGTCTCCAGGGGTTGATTCTGTTCTTTGATCCGCTGGTCCAGCCGCTGGTTATGTTCCGTGACACGTTGTCGGGTTTGTTGGCTGGCGACCTCCAGCACACGGCCCGGTTTCTTGACCTTGGTCTGACCTGGTACGAAAGCCGGCTTGAGCCAGTCATGGACGTCGTAGGCCCCCTTGAAGATGTCCATGAGGCGATAGTAATCACGCTGGGGGATCGGGTCATACTTGTGGCTGTGGCAACGGGCGCATTTCAGGGTGAGTCCCATGACGGTACTGCCAAAAATGTCGATCTCGTCGGCGATCACTTCCATGCGTTCGGGGACGAAGTTAACGATATCCGATCCAGTGCCATCCGGAGCCATGCGTAAAAAACCAGTGGCAATCAAGTTGTCTTCCAACTCGGTCGTGATGACTTTCGCGTTCTCGTAATCGGCCAGTTCGTCACCAGCCAGTTGCTCCAGCAGCATCCGATCGTAAGGCTTGTCCTTGTTGAACGCACGAATGACATAGTCACGGTATCGGTAGGCAAAAGGTCGCAGTGGATCGGCACTGCGTTTTCCCTCGGAATCTGCATAGCCAGCCAGGTCCAGCCAGAATCGCCCCCAGCGTTCTCCATAGCGAGGTGAGGCAAGCAGTCGATCGATCAGCTTTTCATAGGCGAGGGGATCCTGGTCCGCGAGGAACTGCTTGACTTCCTCGGCTCGTGGCGGCAGGCCCGTCAGGTCAAAGTAGGCTCGTCTCATCAGGGTCAGTCGGTCTGCCGAGGGGGAAAAGGTCATCATCTTCTTCTGCAGCGTTCGCAGTACGAAATTGTCGATCGGATTGATGACTGCTTCGGCACTTTTGTTGGCAGGAACGGTGACTTGAGAAAGTTGTTGAAATGACCAGAACTGCCGATCTTCATCATTGACCAGGGGATCCTGCTGCGTTGTAGCGACGTCTCTTACGATGTTGCTTTCAGGAGCCCCCAGTTCAATCCAACGTGTTAACAGTTCAATGTCAGCCTTTCCCATTCGCTTTACGCCCGCCTGGATCAGCAATTTATTGGGAGGCATTTCGCCGGCATGGATTTTCTTTAAGACCAGGCTCTCGGCCGGTTTTCCCAGCGTGATGGCAGGCCCGGATTTGCCGCCCTTGAGCATGCTGGTCCGTGTCCGAAGATCCAGGCCGCCTTCCTGTTTTCGTAGTCCGTGACACACGGTGCAGCGCAACTGCATCAACGGTTGAATGTCGTGCTGGTTGACTTCCCCGGCAGCCAGTAACTTCTGGATATCAATCTTGGCTTTGAAAGGCGTACCGGTCGTAACCCAGTGGCTGATCGTGTGAATTTCTTTGGCGCTGAGTCCTGGTTTTCCTTCTGGAGGCATCAGTTTCTCGTCGACCATCTCGACCAGCAGGCTCTGCTCATGATCCTCGGGATCGATGACCCGTCCTGATTCGCCACCGCGGAAAATGGCTGCGGGTGTGGTCAGGTCTAGTTCCGCTTTCATCGACTGTGGATTGTGACACGCCACGCAATGCTTCTTGAAGATCGGCGCCACGTGCGTCTCGTATTGCACCGTGGCGGGTGGTGCAGCCACCAGGTTCGCAGCGGGGATAGCTGTCACCATGAGGCAGAGCCAGGTGGATCGCCTGAAGCCGACAGGACTTGTTGCAGCGTTCATCGTTACCACGTTGTTTGAGATTGGAACCGGGGAGGGCTGAGTTTTCATTTTACCCGCCCTTTTATTCCAGCGTCAATGTTGTTGCCGTGAATTGTCGTTTTACTGGTCAGGAGCTGCTTTTTCTGCCCTGCATGTGTGCTAGACAGATTAATGGGAAATACACCAGATGTGGCGACTGGAGCGGATAAACAACTGGCCGGCATCGATCGCTGAAGAAGCATAAACCGCTTCGTCGATACGGTTGCGAGCTTTTTCCACGTAACGATCCTGGTGGGCCGCCAGGACGATGGTCAGTCCATCTTCATTGGTGAAGTAGATGAACTGGTCCGTGGCAATGGGGGAGGCCGTATAGGCACCGCTGAGTCGTTTTTGCCAGGCTCGTTTTCCCGTGTGGGCGTCGAGGCAGGTACTGATGCCCTGGTCATCGACCAGGTAGTAGTAATCGCCCACCAGGATCGCACTGGGCACGTACGGAGCACCGCGTTGATTTTCCCACTGTACGTGGCTTCCGGTCACGTTGCCACGGCCGCCTGGCCGAATGGCCAGGGTGGGCCCCTTGGGGCCACTGACGGCATAGATCAATCCGTGACCGAAGACCGGGGTAGGGATGCACTCGCGTCGCATGCCGTCGATGGTCCACAGTAACTTTCCCGTGACCGGGTTCAGGGCATCAATCTTCAGGGAGCTGCAGAGGATCAGTTCCTGCGTCTCCCCACTGGGAACCAGTCGCGGTGACGACCAGGAAAGCCAAGCGGCAGGGCGGTCCGTTTTCCAGCGATTGCGACCAGTCCGCTTGTCGAGGGCAATCGCGTAAGAAGGTCCGTAATGATCACACTGCAGGATCAGCAGGTCAGCGAGCAAGAGGGGAGAACTCGTTGCGGAAAATCGATTTTCAAAACGCCCGTACTCGGCTGCCAGCGAACGTTGCCATTGCAGGCGGCCGTCCAGGTCGAGGCAAAAGACGTCTCCCGTTCCATAGTAAGCGTAAATGAACTGGCCATCGGTCACCGGCGTGGGGCTGGCCATGCTACTCTTGGTCGCGTGAAATCGCGTGGGTGCGGTGCCCCAGAACCTTCGTTGCCAGAGGATCGAGCCATCCTTGCGAGAGAGGCAGATCAAGTGCAGTTGGTCAGGATGCTTCCGTTCTGCAGCGGTCACAAAGATTCGGTCCTGCCAGATAATGGGACTGGAAATTCCCGAGCCCGGCAGCGCTGTTTTCCAGTGAACGTTTTTTTCAGTGGACCAGGTGAGGGGTGGCGAAGGGCCGCTGGCAATTCCGTTGCGTCCGGGGCCGCGCCACTGGGTCCAGGGTTCCGCGGCCATGCATAGAGAACCCGTCAGGTTGCTGCCCAGGTAGCAACTGATGAGCAGCAAGCGGGTCAATCGTAACAAGTGACAATGCACTGACATCGCAGGCTTGTTCGTGACGGATAGTAAAACGGAAGCTTGACGCATTATTGTTTCTGTTTGCCGGCAACGATTTCCGCTGCCGTGGGTTTGAGAATCTTGAGCCCGACGTTCAGCCCAGTGGCATCGCAAAAACGAATCTGGAAGGACCAGTTATTGGGCACGGCCGGGTTCTTGTGTTGGGGACCCTGGCAAATCTTGATCAGGATCCGGTTGGTTCCTTCTTGCATTACACAGGGAGCTGAAAATCGGTCCAGTCGCGTTCCGTTAAGCCACTGGTTGCGAGCAAAGACCTGCCGGTCGTTAACCCAGATCGTCATGTTGTCGTCACCACCGCAACGTAACTGGACTGCCTGATCAACCGGCGAGTGAATTTCCGCATAGGCGTATCCGACGGCTTCCTTGACGGGGCCAATTGCCTGGATCAGGTTGGTTTGTCCCAGGCGATCAGGAGCCTGGTGTGTTTTCCAGCCAATGGTTGCAGCCTGTCCGGGATAGGTTGCTGCCAGGTCAACCTTGGTCTCGGGAGGAAATCGCCTGGTAAAACCACTGAATTCGGGCGCGTCGAACGGGCCCAGCAGGTACCAACGATTGATAAATCCCATCTGCTCGATGATCTTGACGTCCACCTTGAGACCAGCAAGTTGGTCGGCAGCCCGGATGATCTGGGAACTTTGCCGAGCATGTTGAAAGGCCAGCCGATACTGCTTCACGGCTTCCGTCACTTGTCCATCCTGGCGAGCCTGGTTGGCACGCTCCAGGACGCGTTGCACGGCTTCCTCGCGGAATTCTCGATCATCCAGCAGGCGCGGTAGTTGTTGCTCACGAAACTGTGGGTCCACATGATCCAGCAGGTCCCAGGCTAGCCGGCGGGCACGCCCCTGGTGCTTGCTGTCCAGGATGTAGGTGCGGAGAAAGTTTGCCGGGATTTGCGGTGCCGGCTTGGCCAGTTCTCGGGCCACAATCTGCTGGTAAGCGTAGCGACACCAGTTGGCGGATACCAGGTTGTCGGTATCCATGTGCTGGAACAGTTGAGGGAGAATCTCCATCCCGTGCTGGAGTAATTGCTCGGCTGCCTGGCTCGCAGCGGCTGACCCACGGCCCGCGTTTCCTGCCTGGCCAATTATCTGTAATGCCTGCTGGACCGTGTCTGCTCCTCGAGCTGGCAGGACCAGGGAGAACAGACAAGTGGCGACAATGCTATACCGTATCGCCATGGTAGAGATTATCCTGTAAAAAGCTGGTTGGCTCTCATGGTCACTAATGCCGATCATCTCCCGCCAAAGACGCCAAGTCAACGTAGATGAGTAAGTTTTCTCATTTGGAAAAAGGAATCCTTGAACGATGGAAGTCATTGCTGCTCGCACCGCTGAAACTGCCCCTGTTTTACTGGAGATGCCCGCACCGTCCCAGCCGGCCGCCGGGCAGGTCCTCTGTGAAACCCTGCAGTTGGGTGTCTGTGGGACCGATCGTGAGATTCTCGAGACCGGGACGCCTCACGTGCCTGACGGAGATGACTTCCTGGCACTGGGCCACGAATGCCTGGGAAGAATCGTTGAAGTGGGGGCTGGCGTGGAGGGCTTTCAAACAGGCGACCTGGTGGTACCCGTGGTGCGTCGAAACCTCGAGACCCCGGAGGTCCAGCAGGACAGCCGGTTACAACAACGGATTGCACGTCCTGACTTGATGCCCTGGGGTACGTACACCGAGCGAGGGATCGTCGACGAGCATGGTTTTTCTCAGCCGCATTGGTTGGACCGTCCCGAGTACCTGTTTCACGTTCCCGAGGAAATCGCGGATGTCGCTGTGTTGACCGAGCCTTTTACCGTGACAGAAAAAGGGATCAACGAGGCGGAATTGATCCAGTCGGCCAGGTTCGGTTTGCCTGCCTGGAAGGAACATCCGCCGCGTGTGCTCGTGACTGGCATGGGGCCGATCGGGTTTGCCGGGGTACTTGGTTGCGTGGCCCGTGGCTGGCCCGTGACGATGTATGGTCGCGATGCGGAAGATACCTTTCGGGTGGAGCTGACTCGTGAGCTGGGTGCGCAGTATATTTCTGACGAGCAAATGAACTGGGAACCGGATAACCTGGAAGAGAACGGTTACGATCTGATTCTCGAATGTACCGGTAATGATCACGTCATGATGAACGCGGGACGGACTCTTCGCTCCTGCGGTATCATGGTCTGGCTGGGAAGCAGTCGCCTGCCCCAGGCGGCATCTCACAACGTGGGGGCCTGGATGCGAGATGGTTTGCTGAGTAATCATATTTGCCTGGGATCAGTCAATGCAGCTCCCCGCGACTTCTCGCGAGCCCTGGAGTACCTGGTGCAACTAAAACGCGAGAAGGGTTCCGCGCTGGCTCGCATGATCACCAAGCGTCTGGAGCCGGCTGAATCCCTGTGGCATTACCAGAATCGTGAGCCCCAGGGGATCAAGACGGTCCTCATGTACGGCACGTAAATCGTTTGCTGGCTTTCCTTATTTTCGGCCCATTGTCCCCGGCCTTCTGCTGCGCTGAGAATCTGCGCTGGCTTGCCTGCAGCAGTGTTTCATAAATCGCTGACATGAAATTATTCATGTCAGAAAGCCTCTGGAAACAGCTGCTGGATAAATAGTTTCGCAGCCTGCGGGAAAAATCTCGATTTTTCCGTGTACCGACCGTGTCCCTGCGCGTAATCCTTCTAGGCGCAGTGTTTTTAGCGAAAAATCAACCCATTTACAAGGGATCTCATCGCGATGAAAGAACGAAACAAGAAACAAGAAGCACGCCAGCGACGATCGTTGCAAATCGAGAAATTCGAGCATCGCATGGTTCCGGCAGCCTCCATTATTCCCGTTGACGTGATCCAGGTGGACGTCCTGGAAGAACCCATCTCGACCCCGGTTCATTCCGCGATCGAGGCTACTGAGCAAGTGAAACAGCAGGGTGCACTCGTGAACCAGCTGCGAGAAGGGAAGGGACCTCCTGGAGTCTGGACGAATGGTAACGCGACCAGTGTCGTGGAGAAGTTGGCTCCCGCGGTGGACGGCTTATGGCATGACGCGATCCCCGAGGAAGATTTTGGACCGCGGATGGCTGATCTGGCTAACGGGATCACGTTTCCGGATGACCTGGGACCTCCTGGAGTCTGGACGAATGGTAATGCGACCAGTGTCGTGGAGAAGTTGGCTCCCGCGGTGGACGGCTTATGGCATGACGCGATCCCCGAGGAAGATTTTGCACTGCGGATAGCTGATCTGGCTAACGAGATCACGTTTCCGGATGACCTGGGCCCTCCCGGCATCTGGGGCACCGGTCCGGTGAGCAGTGTTGTTGAGGCGTCTGTCGTCGACCAGGCGGGACCGCGAGCATCGTCTACCTGGATACCTTGTCCGCCGTATGAACCGCTGGCCACCGAGGTAGACCGGATTTTTCATGACGCCGGTGAACCGGATATTCCCATATCTAGTTCCCAGGGCTGGCAAGAGGTCGTCAAGTGTTGGTAATCACTGTAGCTAAATAACCGGAGAATTGAATCATGTTGAATCAACGACAGCGTAAGCACAAGCGAAATCGTAACAAGAGCATCCAGCAAAAAAGACAACTGCTGATGGAATCCTGCGAGGTGCGTGCCGCCGCCGCCTCGCTTTCACTGCCCTTTGGTGACATGGGGAGTGCATTGCAAGTTGACGATCATAATCAGGCCGCCGGGTTCAACGAGTCGCAGCATGAAGTGAGTCAAGCGGTCCAGGAAAAGCAGCTGGGCCAGGAGCGTGCTCGCGTGACTGGGGCACCGCGTGCCAACAAGTTCCTGGGCCGGTCCTTTTCGCCTGTGAACCGTGTGTTGCAAGCGTCACGACAAGAGGACTCGCATTTGCAGAAGTCCGTGCACGGCGTGAAGAAGGTGGATGCGAAAAACATGTCCCCCAGCGCCTGGCAGACCAGGATTGATGTGGGCATGATGCAGGATGTGCTGGCAGCAGGATCCCGCCAGGGAACCCAGGCCGTGAAGCAACACGATTTCCAGGCACCCGCAGTTCAGGCCAATCGCCTCGAGGACCCTCTGACGTTTCGTCACGAGGCCGATGCCTCTGCCGGGGAAACCATTTCACGGCTTTTGCAACTGGGAAGAGAGCATGTTTCCGTTGATTCTCTGCAGCGGGGGATGGAGGAGGAAGTTTCCACGATAACGTCTGCCTTCGTGTCTGACGGACTCGAGCAGATTGTCAGTAGCGAAGCCCTGCGACCCTGGTATAGCGATGGCACCACGGGTGCGTGTGGGACTTCCAGCGGTATGGATTCAGTCTATTTCGGCGCCCAGGCAGCCATGGTCAGTGACTATGATTCACACCATCGATTTGATGGTGGCGGGATGCGTGATACTGGCACGGTACAGAGCAGTAGCCTGGCAGGTTTAGCGTCAGGTCGATCCATGTCATATACGCCCAGCAGGACGGATAGGGTTGCTTTTGAAAGGCCAGCCACGTCGGGGGAAACTTCTTCCAGCGCACCGTTCATGATGGCATCGCGGATGGACCTTTTTTCCGCAGACCTGGTGGAACGTAGTGCTTCGACAGGAACCGCACAGGAATGGTCAGAACGCTTTGCGTCTGGAATGTCCTGGAGTCGGGACGCCGTGGCAGCACCATGGTCATCGATGTTCGATACCGATTCAGCAATCCAGGCGGATCACCTGGAGTTGGTGCAGGATTACATGGAGCAGCTTGGTATCGATTCACTGGAGGATGCAGGCACGATTAAGGCCCATGATATCACGGAGCAAATTAACCAGGGTGTCCATGTGTTGCAAGCCAGTTCCGCGAGTTCCATGGGATTGATGTTGCCGAGTCCTCCTCCGCTGATGTCCTTTACGATCACCGACCTGGACGGCACGCTGGAAGTTGCCGGTGTTTCCATGCCAGCCGACGTTGTTAGATTTGATGAAGACGTCGTGATTGATACAGCAGTCATTATCGCAGACACGGTTTGCCTGGATGATGCCATCGTAACCTTGGCCGAAAACATCACCGAGTTCATTATCGTTGCCAATACCGTGGTTGGTTACGGGGATTCTCTGATCCAGTGGGAGATGTCGGGCACTGCCGCCCTGGATGATGAGACTGATCCTGGGCAGGCGGCAGATGGTGACAGTGGCAGTCCGCATCGTACTCCGTCCGATGCAGAGTTCGTGGGAGACGATGGCGGTAATGGAGCTGACGGTGATACGGGAGCTCGTGGAGAAGCCGGTTCGCTAACAGGTGCTCCGAATGTTCATATCTACATGAAGGAATTTACGCTGGAACGAAATACCTCATCGAGCGTGGGGACCTACCAGGTTGCGTTTCCTGACTTTGACTTGAGTGGACGCCAGGGCGGCAAGGGTGGCCAGGGTGAGGATGGTGGAGATGGTGGGCACGGTGACATGGGTCGTGATTCGATACCTGGGATCTTTGATTGCAATTCCGGTCCTGGTTGGGGAGGTGATGGTGGCGATGGTGGTGACGGTGGGCGTGGAGGCACCGGGGGAGCCGGGAGCGACGGAGGCGATCTGAACCTTTACGTCGTCAATTTTCCACACGACACGAATGTTTATAGTTTCGATGTTGATCTCTCTGGTGGCGAGGGCGGTGCAGGCGGAGATGGTGGCGCCGGTGGAGAAGGAGGTGAGGGAGGTGATCGAGGGGATCTCGTTGGTTTCTGGTGTGGCGCCTGGTGGAACACCGGTGGATCGGAAAATCGTTCCGGGGATGATGGCAGCGATGGCCGGGATGGTGACTCCGGAAGTGATGGTCGGGATGGCAGTGATGGTGACATTGCCCTTGCCTGGATCGACGAGGAAGAATGGGAAGAAGCTTTCACCCGACCTTACTTGGTTTCTCCTTCCAGCAGCGAAATCTACGTTGGCGAGACGATCACCTTTGACACATTGAACCTTACGGGTTCGGCAACCTTGACGGTCAAGGACCTGGTTACGGATGTTGAGACCGACTATGAACTGACCGAAAAGGGTGATGGTCAGTATGACTGGGAAACATCAACCGCTATGGATGCCGCTCACATGGAGGTTCTTATCTCCCGTGACCATGATGGCCTGGAAAGTAATACCTATGGTGTCGAATTATTACCGGTAATGGAGGAAGTCGTTTTTGGTGAGTCCATCTGTGCGACGACCTGCACGATTGTGGAGGACAGTTATGAAGCGGTACCCGGTGGAGAAGCCCATCTGCTGGGGTACGGATTCCGTGGTGATTCTCGATTGATCTATGACGGTCAAGTGATCGAGGGATGGACGATGGAATCCCACGCAGATGGGCGGGATATGATTTCCTTCATGATCCCGAGGGAGGCGACGGAGGGAGATTATTTCATTCGAGAAAACGGTACAGATGACCATGCGATTTATCTCGATCAGACCGATGACCTGGCAGATTCGGATAGCGTCGAGTTTAGCTTGAAAAAGAGTACAGGGTTGACCTTTGATCCGGCAGTAAACGGTTTTCACTTTATCAATGGTGACATGGCCGATACGGCACAGGATTTCGTAACGGATAGGTCATTCGGGGAAACGTGGGATGTTTTCCGGGCAACCTATGGTTATGCCGAAGTCGATTTCAGCTTGGCTCTGCCAACCACCACGATTTTGAATTTTGTAACCTGGTATGCGTGGTGGGCCGCGGATGGATCGGCAACTTGCATGGGGCTCTCGACGGCTGCATTAACCGATTATTTTGGTGGTACCAGTGACCAGGTCGGTGTCGTGGAGGACGACGTCGTGGAAAGTATCATGGAAACCCAGGGACATTTGTTGAGTCCTGAAATCCTCGGTAGCCTGGTGCTGCAGGGGTATGACGATTCAGCCACGGGTGATACGGTCGATGCCATTGTCGATTTCTTCGATTCAGGGACCACGGAGACGGCAGGAGAGGCGCCGGTCATTATCATGGCTCCGGAAGGGGCGGTCTACACGGATGCCATGGCCTCCGCGGCACTTGTCGTGGCGGACATTGTCTCGCTGCTTGATGGTGTTCCGACCTTGGCTGATATCGAAGCTCTCCTGACAATAGGTTCCGATGTTGAATACCTTGTGGACTCCTGGTCTACGTTGTTTGGTGCCGTGGGTGCTTCCCATGCCTTGGCCCCCTATCGTGCCGTTTACGATGATCCCGGAGATACGTTGCCCAGCCGGATCTACTTCTATGACTCCAATATCCCCGGGGACGCGATTTTCATGGAGATCGGAGAAGACACCGATGGCGAGGTCACCTTTGATTACACCAACATGGATAGCGGCAGTGGAAGTTACCTTTATGGTACCGACGAAGGGGCGGGTTGGACGATGGCGCATCTGACGACCGACGAGATCACGGCGGATGTCGATTTCCTGTTTAGCCTGACTGGCTGGTTACTGTAGTCGGACTCGGCCGCAATTGTGATGGAATCCGGGTTGCCTCGCGTTGGGTGTTGCGCGGGGCAACCCGGGGACCTTAAGTGGAGAACAGGGACAGGCCGTAGCCTTGCCAGAAATCGTGCTGCTCCGGGCTCTTTGTGGCCTGTGGTAACGTATGTTGACCGTGACCAGGTTCCGCTTGTACTGCGGCCATCGATTCGGTCCAGTTGGTTTCCTGGGCGAATATTGGATCGACCGACGTTTGCTGCCGTGCGGCTGACTGCTTGAAATCGTTGGACGATTGCAGCGGGCAGTTGGTGGCGGCCAATTCGTCGTGGATCCCATGGGCGATCAGTTGAATCACCTCGGCCTCAACCTCTACAGGTGTAAATGCGGGTGGTTTTGCCGGCTGTTTAGCCAGGGCCGCAATACGATCTGCCGGTGCAACGGGATCCGCAGCAGCGGGCCGTTGCCAGAGGTTTGCCAGGGCTGCGTCGCGGGCCAGGGCGATGGCCCGTCTCACGGCCGCCTCGGCATTGACCATCCCCGCACCAGTTCGATCGTCCGGTCCTGGTAAACTCAAGTCGGTGGCCGTATCGATGAGGATCTGGCGGATCTCGGCGCCCGTTGCTGTCGGTAACGCTGACCAGACCAGCGAGGCGATGGCGGCCATGTTTGGATTGGCTGCTGAGGTACCGGTAAAGGTGTTGATCTGCCCCTGCTTGTTGACTGCCGGGGAATCAGTAGCCGCCATCATGGTCAGGTCGGCACCAAAGTTCGAGTAGCCAGCTCGAAAGAGGTTGCGAGCATTTTCCAGCCCATGGACATCCTGCCGGATGTGTTTCTCGGCTCCCACTGCCATCACGTTGTCGTGCGTGGTTTGCAGTGCTGCGACGCCACCTCGCGTATTGAGGTTGGTATTGAAGTTGCCCGCGGCGACGGCAAAGAGGGACGTGGTGGCGTTACGGGAGATCAGGTCCGTCAATTCTTCCTGTCTCCATTGTCCCCCACCGGTCAGCCAGAAGTTGCCCTGGATGCCACCCTGGAAAACAACTCGTTGCCCCTGGTTGCCTGCATATTCGAGGGCATCCGAAATGGCATCAATCATCTGGACGCCACTGTAGACATCGGCCACGTAAACGTCACTGACCCAGTTAATACCGGCGATCCCCTCGCTGTTGTTTGCCGTGGCGGACATCACGCTGATCGCCTGGTGGCCATGACCGTAGGATGGGTTGTTGTCATCGTCCGTTGGGTCGGTGATCAGTCGCGAGGCGGTCATGTCTTGATGCGGATTCTCCTTGCGTCCGTCCGGGGTCAACAGGCCGGTATCCAGTGAGACCAGCAGCACGTCCTGGGATCCCTGGGTAAAACGCCAGGCGCCGGGCACATCCTGGGTGTGCAGGTTCCACTGGTCATTAAAACCGGGATCGTTGGCCCGAACCAGTAATTCCACGACGACATCGTCGGCAAACTCCAGCCGCTCGATGCCGGCCAGGTAGACTTCCCGTCCGTTGTTCAATTGCAGGAAATCGTAGGTAGATCCCTGGTAGATCGCTTGTTGAGCAGTGACACCATTTTCCGGTACAAACTGCTCGAGGTCCTGCCCATTGAATGCCGTGACGGCACTGGAAGAGACATTGATTACCAGCGTGTCTGTGCCACCTGCTCCATTTACCACGAGGCCCTCGCCAGCAAGGTCTGCCAGGTAAAATGTTTCACCGGACGTGTCACCATGGAAGGAACTGCCCGCCTGGATCGTGAGCCAACCCGGTTTTCCGTAAACGACTTGGCCGGAGAGCAGTTTCCCTCGAGGACGAAAGGTGACTTTTCCCGCATCGACGTTGCTTTCCGCCAGGTTGAGCAACAGGTTGGATCCAGCAGCTCCACGGTAGGGCCCAAACTCTGCCACCACGTTGCCGTCCTGGATGGCCTCGACATAGACCGTTGGTTGCACCGGGTTAAACGCGCCGCCCTGGTTCTTGAGGTTGTAACTGAAGCGGACTGCACCGTCCTGGAAAACGCTCGTTGCGGTGGCGTCATGTGAGGCATCCGAAAAATAAAGGTAACTTGTCGGTGTGTTGACGGTGATGATCGCCTGGTCGATTCCCTCTCCCCGTTCACCACGGTTGTTACCTTCGAACCATTCCTGCACCTCGTTACTGGCATCCGTTTTCATGAGCAGGTGAAACGTGTTGCCGGTCCAGCTGACAGGAAGCGCATCTGGAAGCTGGAGTTCCACGTTCAGGACAGGTCCCCGGGTAAAGAAACCGGTATCACCTCCGAGTGATGGATGGCGGACACTGTTTCCAGAATCGTTAGCAGTTCGCAACAGGAGGTCGTCATTTGAAGCCAGCGTATCGTCGGACAGGTACCACTGGACATCGAAGCGACCACTGGCATCCCAACCCCACTGGTCGACGCGTCCCTGTACCTGGATAGTATCTCCCCAGTCCGCCTCGGCAGAGACATCCAGGAAAGCACCATGCAGATCCCCGGCAAACAGGTTGCGCTTTTCCAGTGATTCAAGGGTTGGTCGAAAGTGCTGGTGGCGGCTCTTTTGTTGGCGACGGACCGCTGATCGTTGAGACATCAATTTCATGTTCGAGATCCTTCTGAGTTGTTTTCGGGAAGGGATGAATGGACCAGGTACCTCGCGATCGGGCGAGGCCGCAGGTGTTTCCTATCAAGGCACTCGAAAAGGGGTTCGGAAGTGTGACAGGAAAGCGAGAATTTCCCGGAAAAGAAGGTTTTGGGCCGTTTCGTGGTGGTTTACGGACCCATGGAGCCGCCGCTGGCAGCTGAACTGGCCGGCTCCATTAACCGCCTGCAACGACCAGGGGACCCCGGTTCGTGGCCTGCCAGAGTCGCGCAAAGTCCGATTCGTTGCTGGCATCGATCAAGTGGGTCAAGACCGCGTTGTCATAGGCCGGTTTGGGACCGGGAATGGGTTTGCCCAGCAAGCGGTCCAGGAACCGCAGGTTATCCGTGGCACCGGGTAGATCCGGGTTATGACGAGAGTAGATCGTGGGACCGTCCTGGTAGCGAATCCGGACCAGGAATGGCTGGTAGGCTGGCACTGGTTGCCGGGCCATGTCGGCGAGTTTCTTTTCGTCGATCTGGATTCCCAGTCCCGGTCCAGCAGGCACTGTAACGTGTCCATCGATGACCGGCATGAGTCGGTCCGTGACATCTTCACGCCAGAGATGCGTGAGGTTGACGTGGTCGATGGTTGCCGCGGGAAAGACGGAGGCCTCGTGCGCGAGAAAGGCCTGGTTCAGCGTGCCTCCACATTGCTGCAGCATGATAGGTACACGGGTTTCTTCAGCCAGGGCGGCGACTTTCATGGCCATGCCAATGGGAGCATGGCCAGCCATGTAACCGTCCAGCAACCCGGCGCGGATAAAATCCAGGGGTACGTGATGTCCCAGGATCGGTCGCTTGATCTGCTGCCGAATCTTTTTCCATCCCTCCTGGTCACTGGCGACGATGGGATCTTCGAATCGGCCGGCAACTGGAAATGTTTCCAGCTGCTTTAGAAGAGGCAGGATGTCATCCAGCAGGGCATTGGCATTGAAGTCATAGTGAACCTGGAAACCTCGCGGGGCGACGGCCTGCATGGCCCTGGTCTGGTCCACGACGTTCTGCACTTCATCGACGTGGTACTTGAGCCAGCGGTAACCTGCCTGGACTGCCTGGCGAACTTCTTCTGCCAGGGCATCAGGAGTTTGAGAAACGGTCCAGAAGGCAACCGGTATCTTGGTGCGAACCTGTGGGCCGAGCAACTTCCAGGCAGGCACCTGGAGGTATTTTCCCATCAGGTCGTAGAGGGCCATGTTGATGGACAGGTTGTCTCGCTGGCCGATCCAGTCAAAGGGGCTGGTCCCCAGGTACGGCTTGAAGTCAGCCGGGGTGAGCGAATTGGTTCCCCAGCATTCGCCGTATCCGGTCAGCCCCAGGTTCGTGGTAACGCGGTACACGGTGCGTGCCTGGATGTTTTGGCCGTGGTATCGAAACAGCGTCTGGCGGTGGTAGTCATGGTAAGGCGGATAGAAGGTAACCGGGCTGATGGACTGGATCCGCAGTTGGTCCTGGCCTTGCCGGGCTCGTCGGCGTTGCCTGGCTGACAATTGCGTGGTCCTGGCCAGCGAAAGCCCCCCCAGGGTGCTGACCAGGCCCGTGCAGAACGTACGTCGTGTTACGTGTTTCATCGGAGGAATCCTACAACCTGGAGGAGAGCTGGTTTGCAATCGCACTACCGGGAAGATAACGGCTGCCGATCACGATCGCAAATCAATTCTTATTCGGGAAGTTGACTGAATTCAAAGATCTTGCGAGGTGCAGCGAGGGCCAGGTAAGCTGGAATTTCCATGATGATGGAGTCGGTCAGGGAACCTGCGTTGAAGGCAATCCGTTGGTTATCACGGATCGCGCTGTCGACGTAGAGCGGGAAGGGCAGGATCGGTTCCCCAAAGGGGGGGACGCTGCCTGGTACCAGGCCCGGACGTGTCGGGCCGGCGGTCAGTTCGGCCAGTTCTTCGGACGTGGCAAACCTGGTCTTGCGGATTCTCAGTTCCCGCCGGATTGCTTTCGAGTCGGCCCTGCGGTCCGCTGGCAGGACGAAGAGAGCAAAGCTGGTATCGATTTTCAGCAGCAGGGCTTTTCCCCCGTTGCGTAGCGGTTCGTTACGGACCCGGGCGGCGTCCTCGGAAGTCAGCGTTGGTTCGTGGTGCAATTCACGAAAGCCGCATCCTTGTTTTTGCAACAATTCACGAATGATGTTGAGAACGGTCATGGGAGAGAGGCCAGCAGGTCGCCAGGCCCGTCGTATCGCGGGTAGAAGGTACGTTCAGTTCAGTAGCCGAGGGGGGACTCGAACCCCCACGGGCTAATGCCCACGGGATTTTAAATCCCGAGCGTCTGCCAATTCCGCCACTCGGCCAATTTTGCCAGTTGACTGGTCATCCAGCGATGAATCGTCCGATTTGCTACTGTTTTTTCTCGAAATCGGGCCTCATTAGAGTCTGCGGACTGCAAGGCGTCAACGAGTGATGGAAGGGAGGACTGGCCAGCAAAAGTAACTGCAGGAAGGATCTCTTCGTATTCTTTCGAGAATGGGCTAGGATAATTTTCTTCGTGGTTTTTTCCTGCTCGTGTCAGCGAGCTTTCATCCACCGGGGAGTTATCGAAGATGCTGTGGATACAGGTCGCGGCCAGTGATTTTTCAGGAATCGATGGTTTCCTGGGGACGCGTGGATCGTTCATGCTGGACTTTGTTTTCCTGGCGATGTTGTTAATCGTACCGGTCATGTGTTGGAGTGTTTACCTGGTACGGTATCGCCGCAACTATGCACTGCATAAGAGAGTCCAGTTGATCACGGGGCTGGTGCTGTTGATATCCGTGGTCGCTTTCGAAGTGGATATGCGTTTCTTGACCGATTGGGAAGTGCGTGCGGAACTGTCTCCCTATTACACGGTTGGTAGTTGGAACACGGTTTGGACAGCGTTGTCGATTCACCTGGTCTTTGCCGTTCCTACACCGATCATCTGGTGCCTGGTGATTTATCGTGCCTGGAAGCGATTTCCAGTACCTCCCCAGCCCGGCGATCACAGCCGGAGCCATCGTTGCTGGGGATATATCGCGGTGGTTGGCATGCTGCTAACCGCGATCACGGGGTGGATTTTCTACTACCTGGCCTTTGTGGCCAGCTAGCTGCCGGTCTTGGTGACCGCGATCCGGTTGACTGCACTCAGGATGGCCCGGACGGTTGCTTCCACGGTATCGGTGGAGACTCCACGACCACGGAAAAGTTGACCGCCGTGTTCGATCTGTACAGTCACTTCTCCCTGGGCGTCGTGACCGAGCGTGGCACTACGCACCTGGAAGTCCTTGCATTGCAGTTTAAGGCCGGTAATTTGTTCAGTGGCCAGGAAGGCGGCATCGACTGGCCCATCTCCTTCGGCCATTTCTTCCGTGATCTGTTGTTCTCCGCGTTGCAGGGTCAGGCGGACCCTGGGGGTTTGACCGGTTCCTGATGTTGCTTCGAAATCCACGAGGCTCCATTCTTCTTCCTGGACACACTGCAGTTGTTGCTGGATCAGTGCCACGATGTCGCCATCGTAGATCTCTTTTTTCTTGTCAGCCAGTTTCTTGAATTCATCAAAGACGGACTGGACTTGTTCACCGGTCAACCGGTAGCCGAGGGCCCGTGCCCGATCGGCCAGTGCGGCACGTCCACTGTGTTTGCCGAGTACGAGATCTGTCTTGGCGACGCCGACGTCTTCGGGGCGCATGATTTCATACGTACTGGGTTCCTTGAGCATGCCGTCCTGGTGGATGCCGGCCTCGTGGGCAAAAGCGTTTCTTCCCACGATGGCCTTGTTGCGTTGAACCTGCATACCCGTGACCGAGGAGAGCAGGCGACTGGTCGGCACGAGCCGCTGGCAATTAATATTGGTAGTACACTCGTAATAATCCTCACGGGTTCGCATGGCCATGACTACTTCCTCGAGGCTGCAGTTTCCGGCGCGTTCACCGATACCGTTAATCGTGCATTCGATTTGTCCTGCACCCTGTCGTACCGCCTCCAGGCTGTTGGCAACCGCCATGCCGAGGTCATCGTGACAGTGGATGCTGATCACGGCCTGGTCAATATTACTGACCCGATTACGTAGCAGGCTAATGATGTCTCCCATTTGCGAGGGAGTTGCATAGCCGACCGTGTCGGGAATATTGACCGTGGTCGCACCGGCTGCAATCGCCGCCTCGACCACCTGGCAAAGAAAATCGTGTTCTGTTCGTGCGGCATCCTCGGGGGAGAATTCCACATCATCGCAGTAGCCTACCGCTCGCTTTACGCCCGCGACAGCTCGGTCGATAATTTCTTCGGGTGTCATGCGAAGCTTGAATTCACGATGAATGGCACTGGTGGCCAGGAAGACGTGAATACGGGACTGTTCTGCATGCTTGAGAGCTTCCCAGGCGCGATCGATATCGGCATCATGGCAGCGAGCCAGCCCACAGATGGTGGGGCCGGACAGGTTGTGCGATATTTCCCGGACTGCTTCAAAGTCACCGGGGGATGCGATGGGGAAGCCAGCCTCGATAATGTCCACGCCCAGGTCGACCAGGGCCTGGGCCATTTCCATTTTTTCGTTCAGGTTCATACTAGCGCCGGGGGACTGTTCACCATCCCGCAGCGTGGTGTCAAAGATCGTGATATTTCTGGTGTTACTCATCGATTGTTGCCTTCTGTGAAGATCATGCATCTGTATGACGACTGCGGGTCATGGTTGACGAGCTATCGTCTAGCCAAGTGTTTCGTGCCGGTCCTTGACCGGCGCGGGCAACAACAAGCAGGCTGGTGCTGCCAGGCAGGGTGGCCTGGAACGGCGGCTGAGGGAGATCTTCACGAGCATGGTTTCCTGGGTACGTTTCTGTTGAATGAGGGAATCGGATAGCCAGTAAAAAACCCCGTAGCTTCGGAAAGCTCCGGGGTTGCTGGATTTGTCAATCAAGTGAATATGACAATTACCCCGGCGCTCTGCTGCCTGGCAGCAGTCCTGGTAGTAACAAGCAAATTAACAGGCCTTGGTTTTTCATGATGTCTTCTTGATCGTCTGGAACGGGGATTTATTCGCCACTAAATTCCACTATCCAACTCTAGCTTAGCCCCAGATGCTGGTCAAGGCTCAGTCCTTGCCGATGCAGACGAGATGTTCATAGGTGCGGACGAAAATCTGTCCCTGGGAAAATGCCAGCGAGCCCCGCGTCAATCCATCCAGCGGGTTTTCTGCCAGTATCTTGCAGGCCTCCGGGCTGGGCTCCAGCACGAAAGTAGTACCCGCCGTATTAACAATGTAAAGTCGTCCCTGGACGTAACACATGGAACTCCACGAGTTACCTTTACCAAGTCGTTGTTGCCAGATTTTTTTACCGGTCTTTAATTCCATGCACCAGGCAATCCCGGGCTCGTTGAGAATATAGATGTGGTCGCCGACAATTACGCCGGAGCCAACGCGCTGCGGATTGTGTTGTTTGTCTGCCAGGGACCACAACCGGTGGGACGCGGTAACATCACCCTTGCCGCCACGTCGCACGGCCAGCGACGGACCGTGGTAGCCACACATGACGGCCACGGTATCCCTGGTGACCAGCGGCGATGTGTAGACCAGTTTACTCAGGCCTCCGCATGACCAGCGAACCTTACCCGTGCGAGGTTCGACGGCATAGAGCCGCATGGGCATGCTGAGAAACATCAGTGCATCGGTACCCGTGCCATGAATAACGGGTGTACTCCATGAACCGCGGAACTCATCCACCTTGACACTCTTCGCTTCCGGAGGTTCCCATTGCCAAACATCACGGCCGGTTCGCTTGTCGACGGCAATCCAGAAAGCCCGCAGGCCAGGTCCGCAATTGACAATGACCAGGTCCTCGAAAATGACCGGACTCGAAGCGGTTCCCCAGATATGGTCGAATTTCCCCAGGTCACGTTTCCAGAGTTGTTTTCCTGCCATCGTGTAGGCACATAAACCGGCCGATCCAAACCAGGCCACAACCTGTTTCCCATCCGTCACCGGAGACGAAGCACATTGCGGATTCGTCTTGTGCGTGGCTTCGATCGTCTCAAAGGTAACCGACTGTTTCCACTGCTGCTTCCCGGTACCACGATCAAAACAGATCAGGGAACGTTCTTTTACCGGTCCTGCGGCTGTTGCGCAGGTCAGGAAGACCTGGTCTTCCCAGACGACTGGTGTTGAATTGCCGGGACCCGGTAAGGAAACTCGCCACCGAATGTTCTCTGTGGCCGACCACTTCAACGGAAAACCTGTTTCTGCCGAAGTACCGACACCTTGAGGTCCCCGCCAGCCTGGCCAGTTTTCCGCTCCCAGGGAACCGGTCAGCAACAGGATCCAGCAGCAGATGAAAGAGGTTCGTAACATGCCCGTGATCTCCTTGCGGTGAAGTCGTTGTGTCAGAGTGTTGGTTTCCCGCCTGGCTGCCTTTATACCATAGAAATTGCAGGTATGAATTATGCCCTGCAGGTCCCGAATTGACCGTGCAGCTACCCCGAAACAGATCAAACTGGGAAGACTGGCAAAAGTGGTGGTTTTCGTGGGACAGTTTTGGCCCAGTTGTGGCTTGAGTCAGATATCGCTTTGACGTACGATTCGCCGCTGGTTGAAATACTTCGCGGGCACAGGAACAAGTGAGGTCTAGGCGGTCATGCTGGAATTTCACGTACAGCGTTGTAGCCGACGGTGCCATGAAACAGACCGTGAGTTGAAACCGGGCGAGACGTTTTATTCGGTATTAGTAAGTGAACAGGGAGAAGTGCAGCGGTATGACTACGGGGAAGATTCCTGGCAGGGACCTCCCGAGCAAGCCGTCGGCTGGTGGAAATCCCAGATGCCATCGCCCCATGCAAATCGGCTCAACTGGGCGCCGAATGATGTCATGTTGCATTATTTTCAGCAACTGGAACAGGTCGTTGATCAGCAGGACATACGTTACATCCTGGTGCTCTTGATGATTCGTCGTCGTATCATGCGTTATGAATCGACGGAAACCGGTGAGGCAGGAGAAGAAGTAATGGTGCTATTCTGCCCTCGCAACGAGACCCAGTACCGGGTTGCGGTAGAGACCCCCGGAACGGAACGGATTGCTGAAATTCAGGAAGAACTGGCCAAGCTGTTATTTGCCAATGCTGCTTGATTGGGAGGTAGTGGAAATCTGGAGAAGATCAAGGTAGGCCACGATGGATCGTTGGCCAGAGAAACAGGAAGCCAAGTGTTACGCAAGGATGCTACCGTGAAAAACGGACCCCTGAATCAACTGGTATTGTTGCTGGTGCTGTTTGTCTCCAGCGGTGCCACCTGCTGGCAGACGCAACCATTCAACCAGCAGGTCGAGTTGCCGCCGGCTGTCTTCCAGGGTACGCCAACCCTGGCTGATGCCTTGACGGCGGTCAATGCCACCCGCTGGGTCTACCAGTTGGAAGCTCGCAATGCCCGTGTCAGCGTGGCAGGCTACCCGGCTTTGCGGGCGAAACTGGTACTCCAGAAACCGAAACGCTTCCGCATGCAGGCCGGCATGTTTAATTTTAGTGGGCCGGAACTGGATATTGGTAGTAATGATGAACTGTTCTGGATGTGGTTCAAACAGCATCCGCAGCCAGCTGTTTACTATGCAAGGCACGACCAGTTTGCTCAGCCGAGAGTCAGGCAGATGCTGCCAGTCGACCCCTTATGGCTGATTGATGCCCTCGGGCTTGTTTACCTGGATCCGACTCATCAGCACGAGGGACCGTTTGTGAAACAGGCAGGAGAGTTGGAGATTCGCACTCGTATTCCAGCCCCGGAAGGTGACATGGTACGAACCACCGTGATTCACGATCGATATGCTTGGGTGCTAAGACAGCAACTACATGACAGCCGGGGGCAGCTTCTGGCCAACGTCCAGGCATCCCGTCATCGCTTCTATCCGGGATACGGTGTCTCCCTGCCACACCATGTCAGGATCCAGATGGCCCCGGGCCAGCCGAATCAACTGGAGTTTACCATCGAGGTGGGCAGTTACCAGGTGAATCAGATCACGGGCGAAGCCTCGCAGCTCTGGACCCTGCCGACGATTTCTGGTGTTCCCCAGGTCAACCTTGTGGACCCGGACCAGGCAGCTGTTGAACCAGTAAATCCATCCGGAACGGACTCGGCGAAGACCACGGACCGTCGGGTAGGTTATCCCTACACGGGTTACATTCCTCGGTTCCGGGGAGATAACCTGCGTCGTTAACAGGTGCAGCTGGCTAGGAATTCAGCGGGCTGTTGACCCCTGGTTCCCGCATCTTGCTTCGCGCCCGACTCAAGGTAGGGCCAATACTGTTTTCCGGCACTCCTACCAGGTCACTAATCTCCCGGTAGGTTTTTCCTTCCATGTGGTACATGCGGACGATTTGCGCTGCCTGGAGATCAAGCTTTTTGAGTAATCGCAGGACTTCCTCGTGGTTACTCATCCGCTCTTCCGGGGCCAGGGCGGGATCCGTACGTGTCATTTTCGGATCGTCCGAGGGCGCGTTCAGGATGAAGGTGCTGCGGGTATCGGAAACATGTGAGGAATCGTGCGAACCCGGTTGTGCAGGATCGGCCTGGAGAGGTTCGCTTAAACGCGAGGTGATTTTTTCCTTGATGAGCTGTCGGACGGCAACACGTCGGGCCACGATTGTCAGGTAGGTGGCCAGGCTACTTTGCCCTCGGAACTGTCGCAGGACGGCAAAGTCGTTCTGGACGATGTTCAGGAAGATTTCGGCTGCCAGGTCTTCCACGTCCTGGGGCATGAGCCGGATGGAACGTGTTTGGGCCGTGTGGTTGATGACGTGGATCACCAGACCGAGGAATCGATCGACAAAATCTTCCCAGGAACGCGCCTGCCGCTGCAGACAACGTTGGAGTAAATTGCGGTCAAATTCCGACAGGGCCACGGCGGTAAACCTCGAACTGCGAGGGGGATACTGAAACAAGCCATCCTCGGCCTGACAGATGAGCTGGACCGGAATGGACTGTATTTAACTAGGTGATTCTAGAGAGGTACTGAATCTGGGGCAAGGTTGATCGTATTGTCGTAAATGCCTCCCTGACAATATCTTGACAGACGTTTGGCAGAAGGCTACGATTCCACTGAACTTGGCTGTCTGAAGGCGTCAACCTGTTGTGGTATAAGTACTTGGCAGGGGGATCCGAAGCATTCCTTGCCAGACCAGTTTTTTTGGCCTCGAATGGAACCGGGTTGCTGACTTTGGAACGCGGGGAATTATTGTCTGATCCGTTGTTTTGGCTAGTGAATGGTCGATGTTTTAGCCGAATGAGCCACTAGAACCCATGGCGTGGAGATTTCGGTCTCAGCCCGATTATTTAAGGAATAAGAAGGAGAAACAGTTCAATGACACACGTTGTATGTCAACCTTGCTTTGCCTGTAAGTACACCGATTGCGTAGTGGTTTGCCCGGTGGAGTGTTTTTATGAAGTTGATCCGGGCGGTTCTCGGGATCAGATGCTGTATATCCATCCAGAAGAGTGCATTGACTGTGAAGCCTGTGTGCCTGAATGTCCTGTAGAAGCGATTTTCCACGAAGACAACGTGCCGGAAGAATGGCTTCCGTTCGTTGAGCTAAACGTTGAGCTATCGACGGGTTCAGAAGCCGTTGTCGTGACGGAAAAGAAAGATCCGCTCTGCTAGGTAACCACCTGGCCGACATCAAGAACAACTGCTCACGAGGAGCTAACACGCGTCCGTTTGGCGGGCGCGTTTTTTTTGATGGCCTCTCCGCGGGCCAGTTTCAGGAACTGACCGTTTCGGCGAGATCTGGATGTCGAGGCAGGAATGTTTGCCAGATCTCATACCTGGGATGATGGACGCTGATATCGAGCAGGGCTTGATGAGCTGGTTTGCTCGGTTTTGTTTTGAGTCGCATGTGTGCCTGCTGTGGCGTGCGGCCTCCCTTGCGTGTATTGCAGGATACACAGGCGCAAACGACGTTGTCCCAGGTGGTTTGTCCTCCCAGTCGTCGTGGTACGACATGATCCATGCTCATCTGGCTCATGGTCAGGCTGTGTCCACAATACTGGCACTGTTGGTGATCCCGGGCAAACAGGTTGCGACGACTGAACCGCAGGGTTTGGCGGGAAAATTGCTCGAAATCAGTCAGTCGGATGACACGCGGGATCTGGATTGCATGGGAGACCGTTTGCACCCACTCGACACCCTCGTAGCTAATTTCTTCACGGAGGATGCTCAGTTGCTGCCAGGTAGGGAAATCGTAGTGGGCGAATTGGCAATTGTCCTCGTCGACCACCTCAGCTCTAGCTCGACAGAGCAACAGGAACGCCCGGCGGACGGTTACCATGTGAACCGCCATGAAAAAACGGTTTAAGACCAGCACGTGAGAGTCGAGTGCGGGAGTCATGAACGGACCTGTCACGATGGTGTGAGATGGACGGTCGGGGCAGTGTTTGCTTTTCAGAAGTAAAAGTGAGTTGAATGTGGTGATCTTAACCCAAAGAAAGTTGCTTTGGCAAATCGCATTATCGGGAACGACTCCAGGACCAATCAAGGGACCCTTGATGGTTGATGCCCAGTCCGTGGGGCCGTCCGGAAAAAAGTTGCTGCTATCTCTTGCTTCTGGCAACAATATCCCGTTACGATATAAAGAAGTGAAGGAAATATGTCTGTGGCAGGAATCGGAATCCTGCCCGGGAGCATTGAGTTTTCAAGGAAGCAGGGCAAGCGATGATTCATTACACATGCGATCGTTGCAAGCGTGAATTGGATCCGGAAACGGACGTTCGTTACAAGGTTCGCATGGAAATCCAGGCCATTGTTGAGCCGCTGGATAGCGAAATTCGTGATGACGAACGTGACCATCTTATGGAAATTCATGAAATTCTTGAAAACCTGGAACAGGCGGAAAACGAGCAGGTGAGTGAGGATGCTTACCAGCACTGTCGATACGATTTGTGTGTCGATTGCTATCGCCAGTTTATCCAGAGTCCGCTGGGGCAGGGTCTGAGCAATCAGGTCAGTTTTAGTGAGAATTGAGGACCGGGTTGCAGAGAAGTGGTTTCCGGACGCGCTTTCGCTGAGCCACCCGGGCGTGTTGGTAATGTGAACAACCAGCGTCTTTCTTCACGGCGGTAACTTGAATTTACGAATCGGAAAATCTATCGAGATGGGCAAGTAGAATATGAAAATTGCAGTGATTGGTGGTGACGGAACCGGCCCGGAAGTAACAGCGGAAGCACTGAAAGTGTTGGCAGCCATTGCTGCGGCCGAAGGATTTAGCTACGAGTTGGAGCATTATGGCTTTGGTGGGCAGCGTTACCTGGATACCGGTGAGATTCTGCCTGCTAATGCGGTGGAAGAGTTGAAGCAGCAGGATGCGATTTTCCTGGGAGCCGTGGGGCATCCTGACGTGGCTCCTGGAATCCTGGAAAAAGGATTGCTGCTGGAACTGCGATTTCAGTTAGACCAGTACATTAATCTGAGGCCGGTTCAGCTGTACCCGGGAGTCGAGACGCCACTCAATGGCAAGGGGCCTGATGACATCGATTTCGTGGTCGTCAGGGAAAACACGGAAGGCCTTTACTGCGGTGTTGGTGGCTTTCTGAAGAAAGGAACACCGGACGAAGTGGCTACGCAGACCGCTGTTTATTCTCGCAAGGGTTGCGAACGTTGTATTCGCTGGGCCTTCGAATTCACACAAAAACGAAATAATCCCGATGGCAAACGACTCACCCTGGTGGCCAAGACCAACGTGCTGACCTACGGGCACGATCTTTGGGATCGTACTTTCCAGGAAGTTGCTGTGGACTATCCTGACGTGGAAGCGGACTACAACCACGTGGATGCCTGCTGCATGTGGATGGTCAAGAACCCGGAATATTATGACGTGATCGTGACCACCAAGATGTTCGGTGACATCATCACGGACCTGGGAGCTATGATCCAGGGGGGCATGGGTGTGGCGGCGGGTGGTAACCTCAATCCCGATCCGGGTGGCACCAGCATGTTCGAACCCATGGGGGGAAGTGCCCCGAAGTACACGGGGCAGAACGTGATTAATCCAATCGCGGCAATTGGTGCCATGGCCATGTTACTGGAACATACCGGGCAGCCCCAGGCAGGCCAACGCATCCTGGATGCTATCAAGGTCGTGACCGGGACCAAGATGGAGAGCCAGGCAGCCGGCCGGATGGGGTGTGGTACCCGCGAAGTTGGCGACCTTGTCGTGGCTGCCCTCTAGTCGACTTTTTTCACTCTGGTAGAGGTGCTGGAAAATCGTTCCAGGGGCCGTAGCCCGTTGGCCAGCTGGAGCTGACGCTTGGCTCTCAGGTATTGCCGTGCGGCATCATGGACTGGCGCCGGTAGTCGAGACCAGTTGCCGAACGGATTTTCCTGGAGGGGTTCCTCAGACCTTGGTAAATGGAATAACACCGTTTCCAGCCAGTGGTCCGGAATCCGTGGTTCAACCGTCTGTAAAAATGCAGCAATGCGGTAGCCTGGATAGGGATAGGCACGGGCCAGGATCTGCTGCTCGTGAACGATTGCTGATTGACGCAGGGCCTTATCGGCCTGGATCAAACGTTCTGCATGACGCTGGGCCAGCGCGTTACCGGTGGCATAGAGTGCAACCACGAAACGATGGTGCCCGCAGGTCACCGTCTCTTCACGCTGGGTCAGAGTGTTGCGTTGCCTTGCCTGCCCCAGGCAATCGATATGCAGAACACCAGATTGCCAGTCACGCGGAACGCGTAATAACAAGGTGAAGTTTCGGTTTCCTTCCAGTGAAGTTCGCCTGGATGACTTGAGCTTGAAGTAGGCACCACTGCCACGAGCGATCGTGCCACTGGCTGCGAGGAGTTCCAGTGGTGGCAGATGTTGCCATTTCACAGATTTTCCCTGCTTGGTTCCAAAATCGGCACTCGTGGTACCGCGGATACCTGCTTGCTGACCGGACAAGGTCAGGTCAAACGCTGCGGCTTGGTCTTGCTTGGTTTCGATGCCAATATTGCCCACGATATCAGTGGCCAGTGTTGTACGAGGTTGATAATCGACAACCTGGATGGAACGGTCAGGGTTTTCAATTCGCATCAATAATTGAACCAGCTTGTCCGGGGATCCGTGTCGAACCAGGGTTGAGATCGGAATGCGAGCCTGGACCAGTCGCTCACCTTTTTCAGTCTTGAACTGTGTTTGGTCTTGTACATCCACACAGGCAACACGGTGTTCGACATCAAACTGAAGGCTTGGTAACGTGGCCTGTGCGAGCGAGCAAAATGTTTCACCGGCGAACAGGTTGATGGTGATCACAGTGATCAATAGAGAGAAAAAAACACCGTGTTTACGGCTGGTATAGGTTCGTTTCATCAATGACAACTCCTTGGGATCAGGGGTCACCCGCTGGCGAGGTTTCATGTAATCGATGAACCTGGCGAGTGGAATTAACGAGCAGTTGCCAAGACTGCCGGAGACCCGGCCTGCTGCAACTGTGACTCCCTCGTGGAGTTAAATATGGCGATCGGTTACCGAATTCTTTTCGATAACCGTGCTGCGGAGGAGCTACTTTTCAGAATGCCCTGTAATCTGACCGTCGCTTGGCGCGAGGTACGTGGCGTTCGTGAAGGACCCTCGGTAAAGAATCGTTGGAATTGCGATTCCTGTTGGCACGTGAGCGATGTGCATCGACACGTCCTTGGTGGGAATGATAGAGCGGAGTCTAGTGGAGTCAAGAAACTTTTTTGTGTGCTAGCGTTTGCCCGCCGGTAATCAGTCGGTTTCAAGATGATGTCAGTGTGGCTTGGACCTGGTCGAACGTGTTGAAAACAGCATGTTGGCAAGGATCTTCGCTGCTTGGATTTTCCGGGCGTTGACAGAGTGCGGTGCTGAGACCGGCATTGGCTGCCGCATCGAGTTCCGCAGGGACATCGCTCAAAAACAGGATTTCACCAGCAGGAACACTGGTATCGGTGGTGATGCGTTGGTAACTGTCGGCTTCCTTTTTTGATCCGATGGTCGTGTCGTAATGTTCGCTGAATAGTTGCAGCATGTTGCCTGCCAGGGAGTGGCCAAAGAAGAGTTTTTGGGCAGCGATACTACCGGAGGAGTAGATTCGCAGGTCCAGTCCCGCCTGTTTCCACTGTTGCAATGCTGGCAGCACGTCGGGGTAGACATGGGCTTCCATTTCGCCACTCTCGAATCCGCTTTTCCAGATCAGCCCTTGTAACGTTTTCAATCCGGTAGCCTTGATGTCCTGGTCCATCAGTTGATGAACGTGTTGGATTACAGCTGCCTGGATGTTCGCCGGTTCGGAGGAATCAGTTGGCAAGCCGGATGTTGCCTGCCACTGGGCAAAAGATTCGGCCCCTGTGTCGCGGGCGATCAGTTCGCAGGCCTCGAGGAGTTCTGGTTGGTTCCAGTGTTCCTGCAGGTAAGCAGCCAGTTCCCGGCGCGCAAAAGGAAACATCACATCGTAGACGAATCGAATGGAGGACGTGGTTCCCTCGATGTCCAGCAGGATAACTTTTCCGGAAAACGCAATCACACCTGCACCACGGAATCAGAATCTTCCGAGGGAGGGAGGTAATCGGGTCCCATGCAGAGTGGCGAGAATTCTTCATGGATGGGATCATCGACGTAGTGAGGAGCCCATCCGGAAGTGTCTTCAAAGAGTCGAATGCAGCGAATGTTACGCGTGCTGCAGAGATCGAACCAGTGCCGGGTATCGCGCGGAACGTTGATCAGGTCACCACTTTCCACCTGGATGCCGAACGTGGGGCCTGTGCTTGGATGGATATGGAAAATCCCACTGCCACTGATCGTGAAGCGAACTTCGTCTTCACTGTGAGTGTGTTCCGAGGAGAATTTGGCCAGCATCTCGTCGAGTCCGGGTGTTTCAGGAGAAACGCTGATGACATCAGCGGTGACGAAATCACCACGTTCTTTGAGGCGTTGGATTTCCGGTTCATAGGCTGCGAGGATT
>JAYGDH010000400.1:0-7258 GCA_046583055.1 Pirellulaceae bacterium
CGTCATAGCCAGCCTGGCTAAAATTGGCGACCGCGTTGACAAGCTTTACCTTTTTTGACTCTTCCGGCTTGGCTTTCATGGCCACGGAGAGATCAAATTCAGTCAGTACGTAATTCCCATCCGGGGCTCGTCCCGGTCCGGATTTTGGAAAGCGCTTGTCGGCAAGTAACTCCAGCCGAACACCGTTGATACCAGCCAGGTCCGTGGAGGCGACAAATCTATAAAGCCCCTTGCCATTGGGACCGGATGCCAGGATCGAAAGGTCTTCCTGTTTTTCCAGCTTGGATCCGTTTGTGGTCGTGATGGCACTTGGATCCAGCGTGACCCATTGTGTCGCTTTTTTTTGCAGTACCTCCCAGGCCACCAGCTTGGCTTCCAGGGTCTTCTCATGATCCTTCAGCGCCAAATCTGCCTTGCTGATTTTATCCCGGTATTCTTTTTCCAGCTTGGTTTCTCGCGCAGCAATCTCGGTCTCGTAGGCGGCCAGGTTGGTCTTCGCTGTTTCGATCATGGCCTGCCGTTTCTTCTCCTGTGCGGCGATGATTGGCTGGAGGCTTTTGTCGTATTCCTGCAACTCGGCGACCAGGGCCTGGTGATGGTTCGGTAATTCCTTGAGCATGGCCACGGCCGCATTGATTTCAACTTCGGTTGCCGGGCGATTCAGAATACGGAGGAACAGCGTGTTAATCAGCTCTTTGTTGTCCTGCTGCGTGGTAACTAGTTTGGCAATTTCGTTCTTGCCATCAGCGATCGCATTCCCTACCGTGGGGCCGCTTACTAGTGCCAACACCGGGCCCAATTGCATTTGGTTGGTCCGTTCACATTCACAGGCACTTTCACGGGCCGGACGACCCAAGCTCGCGAGGAATCCGTCGGGCAGACGAACACCAGAATCTGGTAGCTGGGCAGCACGCGTTCCCGCTGGTACTCCCGGCAGCTTAGAGATGGAGCCGGTCACGAAATGGATTGCGTCATAAAGCACTTCGGCTGGCAGTCGCCGAGCCGTGGCGTGTGAAAAATTAAACACATCGTCTTCATTCCACACATTCGTTGAAATTGACAACTGATACGTGCGAGATTTACAGATCAACTTGACCAGCTGCCGTACGTCAAAGTTTTTCTCGATAAAATCGGCTGCCAAGCGATCGAGCAGTTCCGGGTTGGTAGGCGGATTACCTGCTCGAATATCGTCCAGTGGTTCAATCAAGCCGACACCCATCAGGTAACCCCAGATCCGGTTCATGTAACTGCGGGCAAAGTAGGGGTTGTCTGGCGAGGTGATCCAGTGGGCCAGTTGTTGACGTCGTGGCGCATTGTCCGGAGCCGTGAATTTCACCGGGTAGGGGAACTTGGGTGCAGTGATTTCACCCGTGCGATCATGTTTAATCTCTCCGTCTTTCTTGTCACTGACGATTTCGTAAAGTGGCTTACCAGCTTCGACAGCAGTTTTTCCCAGTTCTTTCTTACCGCTGGCCGGATCCTTGGCCAGTCCAAATTGCGCCAGGAAAGCTGCTGTCTGGTAATACTGGTCCTGTGTCCAGCGTTCGAACGGGTGATCATGGCACTTATTGCAACTGAACCGTACAGCCAGGAACAACTGCGTCGTGTTTTCCATCGTATCTTGGGGCGTGCGGCTGATTTTGAAGTAAGAAGCCGGCGGGTTTTCCCGATTCGATCCGGTGGCAGTGAGAATCTTGCGGACAAATTCGTCGTATGGTGTGTTGGCGCTAATCTCTCCATGTATCCACTTGCGGAAGGCAACGGAACCTTCTACCCCCAGGAACTTGCGGTTGACCAGCAATAAGTCAGCCCACTTGTTAGTCCAATGGTCGATGTAAGCAGCATTGCCGACGAGTTGATCGATTAACTCGTTGCGCTTGATCTTTGTTTCCCGCCCATCGGCTAGAAATTTATGGATGTCCGCGACACTTGGGGGCAGCCCGGTTAAATCGAGGTAAATGCGACGAACGAACTCAGCGTCTGAACAGAGATCAGAAGAAAGGATCTTCATGCGCTGAAGTTTCTTGGCCACCAGTTCATCAATGTAATTATTGGCCGGGGTCGCTTCCCAGGCGAAACCACTGCGATCCCCCATCACCGTCATCGTGGTGGCGATATAGGCACCCTCGTAACGAGCCAGGATCGGAGCCTCACCACGACGAAGCGCGGTAACCAGTCCCATGTTGTCCGTCTCGGCTACATCCGTATTGCCACTCTCGATGAATGATTCTGCGGTGACATCGTTGGTGGTGCCATCTGTGTAGGTGGCCACAACTCGCATTTGCTGGTGACTGCCCAGTTGCTGGACGACCGGGTTGACCGGATACAGTTCGATACTGGCCACGCGAGCGTTTAGCAGGTTGAGCTTGGCGCCTGTGGCAATCCAGTTGCGAATCAGTTGGTAGTATGGTTCACCGGGGCGTACACGTTGGCCACCGACATGAGGCACGCTGGCACTGGCTTTCAGCAGCATCAGGCTTTGATCCGGGGAGGCTATATTCACGCGGCGAGAAGCATGATCGTCGCTAAAAGCACGCGTGTCGTAAATGGGATCATAGCCTCGCAGGGAAAGCTTGAAACCGTTTTTCCCTTTACGGGCACCATGGCAAGTGCCGGCATTGCAGCCGGCCTTGGACAACACGGGCGCTACGTCCCGAATGTAGTCGACCGCATAGGCGGTTTTCAGGCCGCGAACTTCCACCGGTATCGTGATTTTCTGGTTGGCCAGCGAAAGGGTTAATTCCCCCTTGCCGTCCTGGTTGCCCCGGATCAGCAAGTTGCGAGAGATGCTGAGCAGGTTGCCACTCGCCTGGGATTTGACCAGTCGAGTTACATCCACGGTGTTGCCCGATTTCAATTGCCCGCTGACCACGACTTGCTGATAGTCATAGGCGTGTCCCAGGTCGATCTTTCCCGGTTCTACCTGCAACGCGACCAGGGGATCGGATGCGGGCAGGGCGATCGGTTCTACTTGCTGCTCGGTGCTGGGAATGATCAGTTTTGTGGCGGCACCGATGGACTCCTGGCTGATCGAGACCGGTATGAATTCTTTCGTCAGGGCCAGGGATTCCACATCCAGCAATCGGATCGTGCCATCCGAACCAGCCGCTGCCACCTGTTTTCCATCGTGGCTGAATGCCACGGCATAGATCCCTGACTGTTCGACGACGGTTTCCGCAAGAATTTTAACGCCATCCCGGCGGTAATCGGCCAGTTTTTTCTTCTCGGCATCTGAACGTTTCAAGGAACGCTTTTGCATGATAGCCAGGACGTCCTTGGGAAGCTTGGCATCAAAATCGTAAGCGTAAACACGCAGGTCACCGGTTCCGTTGTAACTGCTACCGGCCACGATCTTCTTACCGTCCGGGCTAATGGCAACATCAAAAATTCGACCTCGCAGTGCGGGGAAAGAACGGATCAGGTTGGCGTTGTCACCGATCACGCGTTTGCTCGTGCGCAACATGCGAAATATCTTCGGCACACCGTCTGCACCACCGACCAGGATCTCGTCTCGTTCGGGATGTCGATCGATGGCCGCAATGCCACCTTTCAGGGCCCCGGGCGTAATCGATGTGATATTATCGATGAATCGTTGCGTGGCAACCTCGGTCAGCTTGACCGTCCGATCCCGGGCCACGGACATCAGGTGCGTTCCCTTGACCGAGAAAACGGTATCCAGCGGCCAGTCGTTGTGAGCTCCCTGGTAGAGCACCTGCTTGCCGGTTTTTGAATCAATGGCGCGAATCGTATTGTCGCTGCAGCCAAACGCCACTAGCTTGCCATCCGGCGACCAGGATACACCGTAAACGGTGTCGTATGTAACGAGCACTGAAAGCGTTAATGACTGCTTGGCGACGTTCCAAATCTGGACTTCCCCCGCGCGGCCCGGGGATCCACCCGTGACGGCAATACGTTTGCCATCGGGAGAAAATCGAACCGATTCAATACGTTCAGAAACACCGACCAGGCGGGCTACCAGCCCGCTGCCATCGGCCTTGTGTAACAATACTTCGTGGAAGCCTGCCACCGCGAGTAGGGTACCGTCAGGTGAAAAATGAAGGGAGGTGACAACCGGTGGCTTCGTATAGACCGGGGGATGTTCCATGTCGTAGCGCAGTTGTGCACTGGCTGGCGTATCGTCCTTGGCTCCCTGCGTGATCCACAGCTTGATTAAATCGATCTCGACGGTGGCCAGGGGCTCTTTGCCCTTGGGCATTTCTGCCTTGCCATCCTCGACGTTGATCATGTCGATCAGCAGGCTGGCAGCCGGCTTGCCGGCAATGACTGCCTCCGACTCGGATTCACCACCGGCCAGTAGCTTGTCAAAGGAAGTCATCACGTACTTGCCACTGGGTTTGGCCGGTTGATGACAGCCCTGGCAATGCCTCTGGAAGATCGGGCGGATCTGGTTGTAGTAACTGATTTGCTTCTCGTTGCCAGTCGATTTTCCCGGTTCCTCGGCCGCCTGGATTGGCGACACCAGGCAAGTTGCACTGAGAATGAATATGATCGAGAGGAGCGTACGGCTGCGGAGAAACATGGGCAGATTCCTTGCAATCCCAAAATTCGTTGTCGGCAGGACTTCTGCCCTCTATTTTGACTGAGATGTAACAGAATTACAACTGCTGAGTAGCGTGTAGGTAGCGAGCTTTACCACGGTTTTAGCCGAAAAACCGGGATTCTGATTGCAGTCACCGGGTTTCCAGTGAACGAGGCAGTCGCTCAGAACAAGCTGGTCATCGGGTTGCCTTGGTAGATGTAGTGCGGGCGATCTGCTTCGTCTTGCCAGGCGGACCTGGCAGGCAGGCCGAGAGCATGGTAAATCGTGGCCGCAAAATCCTCCGGACGCTGGGGCAGGTTGGCCGGATAGCCACCGATACGATCGGAACTTCCCAGGACTGCCCCCCCCTGGATTCCCGCCCCGGCAAAGAGTGCCGTCTGGACGGCACCCCAGTGATCGCGACCGGGTGTCTTGTAAGCATTGGGAACCTTGAAGATTCGCGGGGTGCGGCCGAATTCACTGGCAATGACAACCAGCGTTTCCTGCAGGCGTCCACTCGAGGCCAGGTCTTCCAGCAAGGCGGCGATGGCCTGGTCTGCCGGTGGGTAGAGCCAGTTCCTGGAGATCTTGAAAATACCTCCGTGCAGATCCCAGGTGTTGTAGTTGCCAAGGTTTGCCTGGACCAGGGTGACGTCAGCTTCAATCAACCGCTTGGCCATTAACAGGGTCCAGCCGAACAGGTTGCGCCCGTACCGATCGAGCGTGGCTTCGTCTGCCCCGGTCACGTCAAACGCGCGTCGCACCTTTTGATCCGTTAACAACGAGATAACGGACTGACGGAAGCGATCCATTTTCCGTACGCTTGCCGTCTGCTCCAGGTCCTGGCGCTGCCGGTCAATCGTGTTCAATAACTGGACACGGTTCTGCATACGCTGCGGGCTCAATCCCTCGGGCAGCTTGAGGACCGGGGCTTGAAACGTTGACTTGTCGGTCACTCGATCTTCTCTGCCACGATGGTAGGCGTGATCGGGGTAAGCTCCTTTCACGTCTCCTCCACGATACGGGGAAGATTCGAGAAACCAGGGATCGTAACGACTTCCCATCAGGCCCCCGAATTGTCCAGGCGTGACGACTCCTCCCTGGTTCATGTTCACCAGGCGTTGGGGCGTGACCACGGCTGATGGCAGGCTGGCGCTGCGCGAGGGCATTAACCGTCCCACCGTCGAGGTAATCGAGGGCCAGTCGGTCGGCTGGGGCTTGTTTTCCTTGTAACCGGGAGGCAACTGGGAACGCCCGGTCAGCATCAACGTGTGGGCCTCGTTATGCTCGTTGGAGAAGTGTGTCAGGGAACGGACCAGTGCCAGCTTCTTCATGTGGGATGCGATGCGAGGTAAATGTTCGCAGACCTGGATTCCCGGTACAGGCGTGGGGCGTGGAGAAAATTCGCCGCGAATTTCCACCGGTGCGCCCGGTTTCATATCGAAACTGTCGAGCTGAGACAGTCCCCCGGAGAGAAAGATGAACAGGACCGACTTGGCAGAACCTGCCGTGGAGCCTGGCCCTGCTCCCTGGGCGGAAAGGTTTTGCAGCGAGGCCATGTCCAGCCCCAGTAATCCCAGCGCACCTGCTTGCAGGATGGAACGACGAGACCGGGGGGGAACTGGCATGTTCGGTGGTGGCTCGTATCGTTTCATGATATCTAGGGTTGGGTCGGTTTACGGATCCTGGGGGGTAACCGCTTGATGATCGTGGATGCCGGGTCCTCGGCCGAGACTTTCAATTCCCGTCGCAGGCGTTTCACTTCCGCATGAAGTTGCGACTGGACCAGGCGGTAACTGGGGTGTCCGTAGAGATTCGTTAACTCGTTGGGATCGAACTTGAGGTCGTAGAATTCCCACTCGTCGACATCTTTCTCGTAAAAGTGAATCAGCTTGAAGCGACTGTCGGTGACCCCGTAATGCCGTCTCACGTAATGCCATCCCGGGTATTCGTAGTAATGGTAATAGAAGGTCTTGCGCCAGTCGGCCGGAGTTTTTCCCTGCAGAATGGGAACCAGTGAGCGTCCCTGCATATCGGAGGGCACCTCGACTCCGGCAATTTCCAGGAACGTTTCTGCAAAGTCGATCGGTGACACGATGTCATCGTTCAGACGCCCGGGCTCGATGACGCCGGGCCAGCGAACCAGTAGCGGGGTCCGCAGCGATTGTTCGTACATCCAACGCTTGTCAAACCAGCCGTGTTCACCCAGGTAGAATCCCTGGTCCGAGCAGTAGATTACGATCGTGTTCTTGGCCAGTCCCGAGGTATCCAGGTAGTCCAGTACACGCCCCAGGTTGTCGTCCACGGCAGCGATGCAGCGCAGGTAATCCTTGATATAGCGCTGGTACTTCCAGCGGACCAGGTCCTTGCCAGTCAAGTTGGCTTCTCGAAAAGCCTTGTTCTTGGGCCCGTAGGCGGCATTCCATGTTTTCAGTTGGTCCGTGTTCAGGTTCGGTGGCGGTGTTAGTTTGAGATCGCGGCCGGTCATGGTTTCCGCAATGGTCATGTCCTGTTGATGTGCTGCGAGTCCCCGGCCCTTGTAGTTGTCAAAGAGCGTGGCGGGCTCCGGGATCGTGACATCGTCATACATCGCGAGGTACCTGGGGCCGGGCTCCCAGGCCCGGTGAGGAGCCTTGTGCTGGAACATTAACATGAAGGGCTTGCTGGAGTCGCGTTTTTTCTGGAGCCAGTCCAGTGCCAGGTCGGTAATGATTTCCG
>JAYGDH010000415.1:0-4820 GCA_046583055.1 Pirellulaceae bacterium
CGGCAATTTCTTCATCCTTGAGCTGCATCTTGCTGAAATGTTCATTCAATACCGGGGCGGCATATAAATGATCGACCGGTACGTCAAAAAAACCTTGGATTTGGGCTGCATGCAGGTCCATGGTGAGAACCCGGTCAGCGCCCGCGCGCGTGATCAGGTTGGCACATAGCTTGGCCGTGATGGGTACCCGTCCTTCATCCTTGCGGTCGGAGCGTGCGTAGCCGAAATAGGGAATAACAGCGGTAATGCGAGCGGCACTGGCTCGCTTGCAGCTGTCGATCATGATCAATAATTCCATCAAGTTGTCATTAACCGGCGGGCAGGTTGACTGCACCAGGAAAACATCCCGTCCCCGGACGTCTTCTTCAATTTTGCAATGGTTTTCCCCGTCTGGAAAGGAAGTCAGGGTAATGGAGCCCAGCGACAGATGCAGGAATCCACAAATGTCTTCTGCTAGCGGTTCATTCGCCCGGCCACTGAAGATTTTAAGCTCGCGCATTTAATATCCCATCCTGATCATTTCCGCTTCGGCCAACTTGAGTTCATCAACGGTATTGATGGTGAGTGCCTCGCACGGTTGCAGTACCGGTAACGCTTCCACTTTTAGCCCCAGTTCTACCAGAATACCTGGACAGTCCGTCAAGTAGTATTCAGATTGTTGGTTATTATCGGTCAGTTGCGAGAGGGCCAGGATAAGTCCAGGGCCATCAAACAGGTAAGTGCTCATGTTGACTTCCTTGATGGCCCGTTGCTCTTGCGTAGCATCTCTTTCCTCGATAATTCCGGAAAACTGGTTGCTCTCATCACGCAGGATTCTACCCAGTCCCGAGGGATTATCCTTAAGTAGTGTCCCCAGGATACAGGCAGGGTTTTCAGTATCGAAGTGACTCAGGAGATGCTCCAGAGATTCGGGTTGAATCAGTGGTGAGTCACCAGTCAAGACAAGCACGGCGCCCTGGTGTTCACCGAAATGTTCAGCACACATCTGAACGGCATGCCCCGTTCCGAGACGTTGCGATTGTTCAACAAACTCCAGGTTGTGGCGATCGGCCAGTTGGCGCCGCACCTCGTCACTGCGGTAACCGACCACGACCATGATCCGCTTAATACCCACGGATTCCACGGCATCCAGGACATGGTTGATCATGGGGCGGCCAAGGATCGGGCAGAGGACCTTGGGCAAGTCGCTCTGCATGCGGGCGCCCTGTCCGGCGGCCAGGATAATTGCAATCGGTTTATTCATCGTGGGTCGGGACGTAAAAATTCGTGGGTTGGATGGTCCAGCCTCCCCCTATTTTGATCGATTTTGAAAAATAAACCAACCTTAACAGTTGTCAGGGCACGATCCTTTGCTCCGTACGGTTGTCTCTCGGGTAGCGGGATTGCTGAATAAATGACGGCCTGGGAAGAATTCGTATTTCCCGTCACGGGTTCTCATCTTGCCACGAACCGAAAGAAGAAACCAGTGGGCTTGTCATTCGTTGACACTAGGTCCCTGGGCAACCTACAATGACATGTTTTCCCGCCATATTACCCCCGCTGGTCCAGGCCGGGTGCGGAGAGGGTGAGCGGCAGGATTCAGGTAAATCATCCGGTCAACAAAACGAGGTATAGCTGAGTGCAGGAAGCGATTGCGAAAGCCAGTACGCTTATCGAAGCCCTGGAGTGGATTCGGAAGTTTCGTGACAAGATCACGGTCATCAAGCTCGGTGGCAGCGTGATGGGTGATGAGGATGCGCTCAGGCATATTCTCATGGACATCGTTTTTATGGAGACCGTTGGCATGCGGCCAGTATTGGTCCATGGCGGTGGAAACTTGATCAGTGAGGCCATGCGGGAAGCAGGAATTGAACCTCGTTTCGTACAGGGACGTCGCTACACGGATGAGGCAACACTGAAAATTGTTGAAGAAGTACTTGCTTACCAGGTCAATGAGCGGTTGGCAGCGGCTATTGAAAAACTTGGTGGCCGAGCCATGAATTTGAATTTTCGTACGAGCAATGTTTTAACCGGTGAAAAAATTGAATTGGACAGCGAGGAGGGCCCGCTTGATCTTGGCTATGTGGGACGAGTCACCCATGTTGATCGGCAGGTTATCGAAAACCTGTGTTATGCAGGAACGGTGCCGGTGATTCCTTCCATGTGTGTCCAGGAGGATGGGCAACTGCTGAATGTTAATGCCGATACGGCAGCCATGGCGGTTGCCCAGTCATTGGGAGCTGAAAAACTGGTGTTCCTGAGTGATATTAATGGTGTCCGTGCAGACAAGGATGATCCGGATTCACTGCTCTATACGCTGACGGCAGACCGTGCCCGCGAATTGATTGATTCGGGTGTGATCGACTCAGGGATGATACCGAAAGTACAGGCCTGCCTGGAAACACTGGACCAGGGTGTTGGCAAGGTACATATTATTGATGGTCGTATTCGACATTCGCTGCTGTTGGAAGTCTATACTGCGGAAGGGATTGGGACCCAGTTGATTCAGGGAGTGGAGGCTTGAAAATCAGGGGCCAGATAGGTTCCGGGACTGAACCTGTTGGTATCCAGACGTGTCAGCCTGGTCAACACAAAATACGTAATAGGAGCATTTGCCATGGAGACAAGAACGCCACTAGGGTCGACCGAGACGGTTGAGCTCTTTAAACGTTTTGTCATTCCAAATTACGGGCGCTATCCCGTAAACCTTGTTCGAGGGGAAGGTTCCCATGTCTGGGACAGCGAGGGGAATCAATACCTGGACCTGTTTCCCGGATGGGGATGCAACCTCCTGGGGCATTGTCCGCCACCGGTTGTGAAAGCGTTGCAGGAGCAGGTGCAAACGTTAATTCATGTCCCAAATTCCTGGCACCTGGAAGTCCAGGGGCAGTGGGCGAAACTGTTGTCAGAACGAAGCTTCGGGGGGCAGGCTTTTTTCTGTAATTCGGGAGCTGAAGCGAACGAGGCGGCAATCAAACTGGCTCGATTACATACCCCCGAGGAGCGGTACAAGATTATTACCTTCGAAGGCGGGTTTCATGGTCGGACGCTGGCCACGACCACGGCGACAGCCCAGCCAAAGTACCATGCGGGCCTGGGGCCGTTGATAGCCGGTTTCCAGTACGCTCCCTTTGGTGATCTTGAAGCAGTTCGTTCGCTGATTGATGAGGAAACCTGTGCGATCATGATTGAACCGGTGCAGGGGGAAGGGGGAGTCCGGTTGCCCCCCGATGGATTCCTACAGGGCCTGCGAGAGTTGGCTACCGAGAATGACATCTTGTTAATGTTTGACGAAGTCCAGACGGGTTGCGGGCGTACTGGAGAATGGTTTGGTTACCAGTATTTCGGAGTGACCCCTGATGTTATGACGTTGGCCAAGTCGCTGTGCGGTGGTGTCGCGGGGGGAGCCATGTTGACCACGGCGGAGATCGCCCCGAGCTTGAGACCCGGGATGCATGCGGCTACCTTTGGAGGCAATCCGCTTGCCGCACGAGCAGGAATTGCCTGCATCGAAATGATTGAAAATGAAAATCTGCTGCAGAATGTTGCCCGGCTCAGCCAGTTGTTTCAGCAGCGCCTGCTGGAATTGCAGGAAAACTGTCAGTGGATTCGTGAAGTGAGAGTCATCGGGATGATGATCGGAATTGAATTGGATGTCGACGGTGGCCCAGTAGTGGAAGCTTGTATGAATAACGGGCTCCTGGTGAATTGTACCCAGGGCAATGTTGTGCGGCTGCTGCCTGCCATGACCCTTACGGAAGACCAGGCGGAGCAAGGATGCCAGATCCTGGCTGATGCCATCCAGGGGCTTAATCCATAGTATGGCACCCTGTCCTGTGACGATATTTCAGGAAATGTATCGATGTCAAGAAACCTAGTTACCCTGTTCGATCTGGAGGCTGACGAAATCAGTCGCATCCTGGCGATCAGCAGTGAATTAAAGCAGCAGTTGGAAGCGGGAGAACGCCCGGCATTATTGCAGGGGAGAGGTATGGCCCTGTTGTTCGAAAAGCCTTCCTTGCGAACACGAGTTAGCTTCGAGATGGGTATTGGACAACTCGGCGGCAACAGCCTCTTCCTGGGCGATGATGTCGGCTGGGGCAGTCGCGAGACGATCGAAGATTTTAGCCGTGTACTGAGCCAATATGTGGATGTTATCGTCAGTCGGTCGAAAGGGCATCAAAAGGTCGTTGAACTGGCGAACCATGCAGAATGTTGCGTCATTAATGGATTAACGGATTACTGTCATCCCTGCCAGGCATTAGCAGATATTCTCACATTGCAGGAACATCAGGGTAGCCTGGGCGGACAGCAGTTGGCCTATGTGGGAGACGCCAATAACGTTGCCCGCAGCCTGGCGATCATTTGTGGAAAGCTGGGGGTTGATTTCCTGCTGGCAGCACCGGAAGCGTATCAGTTCGAACAGGAATTCCTGGATCAGCTGGCTCGCGAACTTCCGGATTTCCAACTCCAGCAGACAACCGATCCGCGAGCTGCGGTCGAGAAGGCAGCTGTCGTTTATACCGATGTCTGGGCCAGTATGGGGCAGGAAGCCGAGATGGCAGCCCGAAAAGAAGCATTTAAGCCGTTCCAGGTAAATGCGGAGTTGATGGCAGTTGCACCGGCGGATGCTTGCTTCCTGCATTGCCTTCCCGCTCGCCGGGGTGAGGAAGTGACTGATGAGGTCATCGATGGTGCCCAGAGCCAGGTGATTCAACAAGCAGCTAATCGCATGCATGCCCAGAAGGGATTGTTGGTTTGGCTTTTGGACGAGGCTGGTCGTTGATGAGCACGAGGGACACCAAGCTGGTAGTGCAACGATCTGCCGTGCTGCCAACCTC
>JAYGDH010000534.1:0-10380 GCA_046583055.1 Pirellulaceae bacterium
TGACATCAGAGGAGGGCCTCAAGCTTCTGCAATCCAATGATTTGGCAACCCTCGGGGAAGCGGCCAACGCGGTCACCGAGCGACTGCACCCGGAAAATTACCGTACGTACAACATCGATCGCAACATTAACTACACCAATATCTGCACGGCTGTTTGTGATTTTTGCGCATTCTACCGCGGCCCCAAGAGTGACGAGGGATATGTCCTGCCACGGGAAGAGCTGTTGAAAAAAATCGAGGAAACCGTTGAGCTCGGCGGCGACCAGATCCTCATGCAGGGTGGGTTACATCCCGAGTACAAACTGGAATGGTACGAAGAGCTCTTGCAGGACATCAAGCAACATTTCCCAACCTTGAACATACATGGTTTCAGCCCTCCGGAACTGCATCATTTCACGAAGGTTTGCAACCTGCCAATTCAAACCGTGCTGGAACGTCTCAAGGCTGCTGGCCTGGGAAGCATACCAGGTGGCGGGGCCGAGATTCTCGTTGACCGTGTGCGTGACGAGATCACCCGTGGCAAAGTGAACACCGACGACTGGCTCAACGTCATGCGAACCTGGCACCAGCTCGGTGGCATCAGTACGGCGACCATGATGTTCGGCCACGTGGAAACCCTGGCAGAACGGATTGAGCATCTGGAACGATTGCGACAACTACAGGATGAAACGGGTGGCTTCACGGCCTTTATCTGCTGGACCTTCCAGCCGGACCATACGGACATGGCTGACGTTCCGGCTGCCGGTTCATTCGAATACCTGAAAACACAAGCGGTTGCTCGTCTTTACCTGGATAACTTCCCAAGCATTCAATCCAGTTGGGTCACGCAGGGTCTCAAGATTGGACAACTGGCGTTGCTCTACGGTGCCAACGACATGGGCAGCCTGATGATTGAAGAAAACGTGGTCGCCGAAGCCGGCACGGTCCATTATCTTTCCCTGGACCAGATTCGAGGGGCCATCGAGGAACTGGGCTTTATTCCTCGGCAACGCAATGTTTTTTACGAGCTGCTGGACGAGGCGTGGGAAGAGCGCGCCGTGACTGCCAATCGCCAGCAGGCTCAGCGGTCAGAAGCTGCGGAAGTTTATGAGTTCACCTGAGCATGCAATCCTGGACCATTTCATGGTTGATCCAGCGATTACCAGCAACTTGAACCACTTGATGGGCATTTGATGATTCACGTTCACCAACTAAGCAAATCATACACGGACCTGCAACGCGGTGAATTCCTGGCGGTTGATGGATTATCCTTTGACGCCCTGGCTGGCCAGGTTTATGGGCTGCTGGGCCCCAACGGTGCCGGCAAAACGACAGCCCTGCGTCTGCTGAGTACCATCTTGCGACCCACGTCAGGAACAGCCACGATCAACGGATACGACGTTTCGACGCAGGCCGTCAAGGTCCGCCAACACATTGGCTTCGTCTCGGCCAACACAGCGATCTACGATCGCATGACCGCCTGGGAAATGGTTGCCTACTTTGGCAAACTCTACGGTCTTTCGGACACCCAGCTGCAGCTCCAGATGGAAGAACTGTTTGAACGACTCCAGATGAACACCTTCCGTGACGTGCTGGGGGCCAAGATGTCATCTGGCATGAAACAAAAAGTGTCCATTGCGAGGGCACTGGTCCATGACCCGCCCGTGCTGATCTTTGATGAGGCTACCGTTGGGCTGGACGTACTGGTAGCACGTGCCTTGGTGGATACGGTTGCCGAACTACGTGACCAGGGAAAATGCATTATCTACTCCACTCATATCATGCGTGAAGCAGAACGCTTATGTGACCAGGTCGCCATCATGTACGAGGGGCATATCCTGGCGGAGGGTACTCTCGAGGACCTGTCCGAAACCCATGGTGAAAAGGACCTGGAAGAACTGTTCTTCGTCCTGATCACCAAACATCGGCAGGCTGACCGCCTGGAAGCACAGCTCGCGCCATCACCGGAATAATTCATCCCATGAAATGGTCCAACGTCAGGTTGATTTTTGCTCGCGAACTGCGTGATCAGTTGCGCGATCGCCGGACCCTGCTGACCATCCTGGCGCTTCCCTTGCTGCTCTATCCCCTGCTGGGCATGACCTACCTGCAAATGGCCCAGTTTCTGAAAGAATCTCCCACGCGCATCTGTATCCTGGGGACGGACCATCTCCCCGCGACACCTTCTCTACTGGATGATTCCGGCAAGCTATTTACTGAGCAGCTTTTTCCCAAAGAAAAGCAGTCGTTGCTGGAGCTTACCATCAACCCGCAATTGCCTGCTGGCGTTTCCCGGGAGCAGTTACCTTCCCATGCCCGGGAAACGATCGAATCAGGCGAGCAGGAGGTTATTGTCTATTTCCCGCAGAACTTTGCTGATCAATTGAAAAATTTCCGGGAGGCCGTTGGCAGGTACCGTACCGAAGACATTTCTCTCGAGGACATGGAAAAGGTCTCGGTTCCCGCGCCCATCATCTACATCAATACGGCCAGTGACAAATCACAACTCGGGTTCCAGAGAACAGAAAATATCCTGAGAGAATGGCGACAATCTATCGTGAATGCGAGTTTCCTGGAAAGTCGCATTCCGGCACAAGCCAGCACCCCTTTCCAGTTGGAACAAGTCGATGTGGCCAGGACCGCTTCCAAGCAGGCCGCTATCTGGTCCAAGATTCTTCCCTTCTTCGTCCTTGTCTGGGCCCTGGCCGGAGCATTCTATCCTGCCGTCGACCTCTGCGCCGGTGAAAAAGAACGGGGCACCCTGGAAACACTGCTGTGCAGCCCTGCCGATCGGCGGGAAATCGTCTGGGGGAAAATGCTCACGGTCATGGTCTTCAGTGTGATCACGGCACTGCTGAACTTGCTGAGCCTGTGCGTTACCGGCGTCCTGATCTTTTCTCGGTTATCCCAGATGGCGACCATTCCAATGCAAATCGGCATTCCTCCGTTGCATGCTATTGGCTGGCTCATGCTGGCCTTGATACCCATTGCCGCTCTCTTTAGTGCGCTGGCTCTGGCGGTGGCAGCTTTTGCACGCAGCACCAAGGAGGGCCAGTACTACCTGATGCCACTACTGCTGATCTGCATGCCCTTGATGACTCTTTCCATGCTACCTAGTGTTGAACTGGAACTGGGAACAAGCCTGATTCCAATCACTGGCATGGTCCTGTTACTGCGCACACTTGTCGAGCAGCAATACCTGGTTGCGATCCAGTTCGCTGTCCCCGTCCTGGGTGTCACCGCGATGTGTTGCTGGCTGGCCAGCCGCTGGGCGATTGCCCAGTTCAACAACGAGTCTGTCTTATTTCGCGAGAGTGAACGGGCTGATTTACGACTTTGGCTACGGCACCTTGTTCATATGCGAGGTGACACTCCCACGGCTGGCATGGCTGTTTGCTGCGGACTCCTGCTGCTGGTCCTGAATTTCTTTGCCCACTTCCTGTTTCCTGAAGGAACAAATTCCTGGACCGACATGGTCATTTCGACACTCGGTCTACAACTGGGGCTACTGCTGACCCCGACGTTACTGTTCGCTTACTTCCTGACTCGGCGTCCCGGCCAAACCTTCCTGGTAGAGGCCATGCCTCCCGTCTCCTGCCTGTTGGCCATCCTACTGGCAGCCACTCTACATCCACTGGTCATACAACTGGGCGCGCTGATTCAATGGATTTACCCGATGAATTCCGGGACCATAGAGGCCCTGGAACCCGTGCTCAAGTTATTGTCAGAAACTCCCTGGCCCTATGTCGTGTTGGTCATCGCCGTTGTTCCGGCGATCTGTGAAGAACTGGTTTTTCGTGGGTTCCTGCTCTCTGGCTTCCGTCAGCTGGGAAACACCTGGTCAGCGATTATTCTTTCCAGTCTTTTCTTTGCCATTGTCCATGGCATCCTTCAGCAATCGTTAAACGCCTGCATCCTGGGAATAGTCATTGGCTACATCGCGGTCAAGAGTCGCAGCATCCTGCCCTGTATCCTCTACCACCTGACACACAATACGATCTCGGTGCTTCACGCACGCTTGGACCCTGGCACCGACTCGGGGGGCGGACTGGCAGACTGGATTTTCCTGCTGGACGCACAGCAACAATACCACTATCAACCCACCGTGCTACTGGTTGGCTCCTGCATCGCTGCCTGCATCCTCCTTTACTACAGACGGCTGCCCCTTCACCTTTCTCCTGCAGAAGCGCTGCGCAAAGCGACCCAGGATTCTCTTGACCATGCCTAAGCCGTCTTTGTTGCCGAGAACTTTCAGCCTGCGGGCTCGTTACCTGTTAACCATGCAGGAAGCGCCCAGCGAAGACGGCTACATCACCATTGCTGACGGAAAGATTGTCGCACTTGGGAAGAAGCAACGGGTGGAACCGGTTTTCGACCCGGGTGACGTGATCCTGATGCCAGGCCTGGTAAATGCACACACCCACCTGGAATTCAGCGACCTGGAAAAACCGTTACCTGCAGGAGAGACTTTTCCAGAATGGATCATGGCCGTGATCGCTTCGCGCCGGCAACAGCGGGCAGCGGTTGAAGGGGATGATTCTCTGAAAGATTCCGTGCAGGTTGCTGTGGCAGATGGGGTGGCCGAAAGCAGCCGGTCCGGGGTTACCACGATCGGGGAAATCTCGACCGTAGCTGGCAGTTATGGCTGGTACCAGCCAGCTGAAATACAGACCGTATTATTCCAGGAAGTACTGGGGCTTTCCGTTGAGGACATTCCACGACATGTGGAAACGGCCAGGAAACACGTGGACACCTCGGTTCCTGTTGATGAACGCCTCTCCATGGGACTGAGTCCTCACGCGCCCTACTCGGTTCATTACGATCTATTCGAACAGCTTTGCCAGTTGGCTGCCAAAGCCAACATTCCCTGCGCCCTGCACCTGGGCGAGAGCCCGGCTGAACTGGAACTGCTGCGATCAGCCTCGGGCCCCTTCCAGGAAATGCTGGAATCTCTAGGGGCCTGGGATGACTCTGCCATTCCCCGCGGCAGTAGCCCGCTTGACTACCTGCAGCGGATCAGCCAGGTACCCTGCTCATTGATCATTCATGGGAATTTCCTCAGGGAAACAGAATATCAATTCATGGCAGAGCAGGTGGACCGCATGAGCCTCGTTTACTGCCCACGGACTTACCACCACTTCCACGACAGGCCCTATCCCTTGCAGGCCATCCTGGACCACGGGGTACGGGTCGCACTCGGTACGGATTCCCGCGCCTCCAATCCGGACCTGAGCCTGTTGGCGGAGATGCAACATGTTGCCCACGTGCACCCCGAAATCGATCCCTCGCTAATCCTGGAGATGGGAACCCGGCAGGGTGCCAGGGCCCTGGGACTGGAGCAAACATGCGGCAGTATTGTCCCGGGAAAACAGGCTGACCTGGTCACGGTTGCCTGTGAGCCTGGGCGTCTTCCGGATCTGGCAACCGTCATTACTTCTGCCGGCACGACGGTTGAAGGTGTCATGCGTGCTGGCAAGTGGCTCGTCAAACCTTCCACGCGCTGACCACGGCACTTTCAGCCCGCAGTTTCCGGCTCGACTGATTTTGCCAGGGCAATCATTTCGTTCACGATGTCCAGGGGGTCGTTAACCCCTGCTCGCTCGACACGTCGGCACTCGCTAAGACTCCGAAACCATGTCTCCTGTCGGCGGGCAAACTGTCGCGTTCTTATGGTTACTCGTTCGATCGTCGCCTCGAGGGATGTACCCTTCTGCAACATCTCGATCACTTCGCGATATCCCACGGCCTGGGATGCCGTTCGACTGAGGGACTGGTATTGCTCGAGCAACTGTTGTACTTCCTCTACCAGCCCCGATGCGAACATGGCTTCCACGCGTTGCTCGATCCGGGAGTGGAGTGTTGGTCGCGGCCAACCGAGCACGAAAACGCGGCATTTATCAGCGGGCCGTCCCTCGTCAAATTGTTCCTGTTGATGACTGATCGGCTGTCCCGTTATCTTGTGTACCTCGAGCGCTCGGATGATTCGGCGCTTGTCATGGGGATGGAGTCGGTGCGCCGTCAGAGGATCAACCTGGGCCAGTCGCTGGTGCAGGGATTCGACACCTGCTTCTTCCAGTTCCTTTTCGATTTGCTCACGAAAACCCCAGTCAGCCGGCGGTCCCTCATAGATCCCTCGCAGCAGTGATTTCAGGTAGAGGGGCGTCCCCCCCACGAAGAGGACCTGCCGTCCGGCCTGGCGGATGCGACCGATGGCGAGATGGGCTTCGTTCACGTACTGGGACAGGCTGAAATCCGTATCCGGTGAAACGACATCCAGCAAATGATGTGGCACGATCTGGCGTTGTTGGGTTGTTGGTTTCGCCGTACCGATATCCATCTGCTGGTAAACCGCCATCGAATCGAGCGAGATAATATCGGCATCCAGGCGTTCTGCCAACTGGAGTCCAATCTGTGTTTTGCCACTGGCAGTAGGCCCCGTCACGTACCAGCAATCGGTAGCAGGTGGTGTCGATTTTATTGTCATTTCAATGAAAACCCGGGACCACTAGCCACTGGCGATTGCCAGTTAACGGTGGCCTGTCTACTATAGATAGTTTGACGGCTGGACGGTTCGCTGCGACGCGGGCAGGTTCGTTTCATCCTGATATCAAACCGGGTGCGTGTAAAGGGGAGCGACGTGAGCCAGGACGAGCAGCAGATCTTATCACGACTGATGAGCGTGATCGAAGACCGCAAGCAAAATCCACCGGAAAAATCGTACACCACTACTTTACTGGCAGGTGGCACTGCTAAAATCGCTGAAAAAATTCTTGAAGAGGCGCAGGAAGTGGTCGAGGCAGCCGAGGAAACGGACACTTCAGCCCGGGACCACCTGATCCATGAAGCGGCAGACTTGATCTTTCATTTAATGGTGATGCTAGGCTATAAATCGATCTCCTGGGAAGAAATTGAAGTGGAACTGGGCCGACGTTTCGGAATTTCGGGTCTTGATGAAAAAGCCGCGCGAACCTCACCCGAGGCACCGGAATCGTAATCTAGAACCATCTGCGAATCGATCGTACCGGCAGGCACTCCGTGCTGACGCCCCGGTCTTTCCAAGCTTCACCGACCTGGAAGCCTGTTGCTGAATTTAATATGGAAGCAAACCATGACTAACCTACGTATCGGCATCCCCAGTAAAGGCAGGCTCAGCGACCATGCCAAGGGCCTGTTGCTGGAAGCCGGGCTGAACTTCCGTCGCCAGGATCGCAGCCTGTTTGCCAGTGTACGGGGCATGCCTGTCGAGATCATTTTCTTGCGGACTGATGACATTCCTTTGCTTTGTGCCGAGGGTGCCATCGACCTGGGCATTACCGGCAGTGATCGCGTGCTGGAATCCGGCGTTGAACTGACCACGCGACTGGCCTTGAATGTTGGCAAGTGTCGTTTAACGGTCTGCATCCCCGACTCGTCGGATACCACCTCAGTAGCACAACTGGATGGCTGTCGCATTGCCACCAGCTTCCCGAACATTACCCGGGCCTATCTCGCCGAGCACCAGGCCACGGCTCACCTGGTACCCCTGTCTGGTTCTGTCGAGATCATGATCTCCCTGGGAGTTGCCGATGCCATCGTGGACCTGGTTGAAACCGGCAGTACGCTGGCTGCGAATCGATTACGCATCCTGGAAGATATCGGACATTACGAGACGGTTTTAATCCAGAACGATCGCCAGCAGCACGAAGAACTGGCTGACCGCGTCGTGCGCCGAATGGAAGGTATCGTGATTGCTCGAAGCTATTCACTGTTGGAATACAACATTCCCCGTGAACAACTGGCTGCAGCAGAGCAAATCACACCTGGTTTCAAATCTCCCACCGTGAATGCACTGGAAGACCCGGACTGGTGTGCCATTCGTGTGATGGTCCACCGGAGCGAGATCCAGGATGTCATGGAACGCCTGGACGTGATTGGTGCGTCGGCCATCGTGGAAACACATATTTCCAACTGCCGCCTCTAGATGAACCCGGTCCGATAAGATCACGAGTCGATCCTGTGCACATGGTCCGTGTCTGCTAGAATATTTTTTTACCCGAACCAACTTTTATTGCCTACCTTTTATTGCTTCAGCAAGGATTTTCATTTTGCTTCGAACACATACCTGCGGCGAAGTCCGCGTTGACCATCTTGAACAGGAAGTGATCCTCTGTGGATGGGTCGACAGCACACGTGACCATGGTGGAGCCGTGTTCCTTGATCTCAGGGATCGCTATGGAAAAACACAGGTCGTCTACGGTCCGGAAAGTGGTCCGGAACTGGTAGCAGAGGCGGGGAAACTCCGCTCCGAAGACGTCGTCAAGGTAACGGGAATGGTTGCCAATCGACCGGAAGGCACGATCAACGAGAAACTGGCCACGGGTGAGTTTGAAATTCGCGGGACGCAACTGGAAGTCCTCAATAAATCAAAGACGCCACCATTCACGCCCTCGCAGCAGGAGCTTCCCGGTGAAGACTTGAGATTGAAGTACCGTTACCTGGACTTGCGACGTGATGCAATGCAGAAGCAACTGATGCTGCGCAGCCAGATCATCAAGTGCATGCGAGACTACTTCGAAGAACACCAGTTCGTCGACGTGGAAACACCCATTCTTGGCCGCAGCACTCCCGAGGGGGCACGTGATTACCTGGTCCCCAGCCGGGTTCACCATGGCCAGTTTTACGCACTACCCCAGTCCCCACAGCTATACAAGCAAATCCTGATGGTGGCAGGTTACGACCGTTATATCCAGGTAGCTCGTTGTTTTCGTGACGAGGACCTGCGAGCAGATCGCCAGCCGGAGTTCACGCAGCTGGACCTGGAAATGAGCTTCGTCGATGCCGACGACATCATGGGTATGATTGACGGACTCGTGGCCTACACCACTCGCGAGGTGCTGGGCAAGGAAATCTCCTTACCGCTACCTCGCATGACCTATGCCGAGGCCATGGAACGTTATGGTCACGATGCTCCCGATCTACGCTTTGACATGGAGCTTGTTGACTGCTCGGACCTGGTTGAAACAACCGAGTTTCGTGTTTTCCGCGGGGCGGTCGAGGCCGGTGGAAAAGTTCGGGGAATCAACGTGAAGGGTGTAGCAGAACAGTTTTCCAGGAAACGCATCGATGAATTGACGGATTACGTGAAACAGGATTTCGGAGCCAAGGGCCTGGCCTGGTTCCGGGCAGAAAGTGACGGCACCCTCTGGTCGCCTATCTCGAAGAACCTCACCGATGAATTACTGGTCCAGTTCTCCGAACGAATGGGGGCTGAACCAGGTGACTTGATGCTCTTCATTGCCGACAGCTGGGAAGTCAGCTGCAAGGCGCTGGGGGGCCTGCGTAAGCGCCTGGGAACTGAACTGCAGCTATTTGATCCCGACGAGATCAATTGCAGCTGGGTCATCGAGTTCCCAATGTTTGATTATGACGAGGAAAACAAGCACTGGGTTGCCAAGCATCATCCTTTCACGGCACCCCTGGCAGAAGACCAGGCCTTGCTGGAGTCGGATCCTGCTGCCTGCCGCGCCCAGGCATACGACCTGATTATTAACGGTTCGGAGGCAGGCGGAGGTACCATTCGAATCCACGATTCGACACTCCAGCAACAGGTTTTCGACCTACTGGGTGTCAACGCGGAAATGGCGGCTGAACGGTTTGGATTCCTGCTGGATGCCCTCCAGTACGGGGCGCCACCTCATGGCGGCATTGCCCTGGGAATCGACCGCTGGGTCATGCTGCTGAGCGGCCTGGACAACATTCGCGACTGCATCGCATTCCCCAAGACGCAGCGCGCCACGGACCTCATGACTGAAGCCCCCAGCCTGGTTGATACCAAGCAACTGGACGAACTGAACGTTCAGGTCATCCCGCTGCGGGATCAGTAAAAAACGATTCGGCGCGAGAGATTATTCAGGCATCATCGAGCAGGTCAACGGCTGCAAACGATTGCCCTTCCAGCATGGCCAGGCTGGCTCCGCCGCCGGTGCTAACGTGCGAAACGTCGTCGGCAAAACCGAGTTGGTCAATTGCCGCGGCACTGTCACCACCACCAATAATGCTGGTCGCTTCACTGCCCGCGATGGCCTTCGCCACGGCTCGAGTCCCGGCGTCAAAGGGGGGAATCTCGAAGACTCCCATGGGCCCATTCCAGACAACGGTTTTCGCCTGGGAAACGGTGGCCGCGTAAATCTCGGCTGTTTCCGGACCAATATCCAGGCCCTCGTAATCGTCCGGAATATCACCTGCTGTACAGACCAGCTTGTTGCAATCGGAACTGAAATCATCACCACACTGGGTATCAACCGGCAACATGAGTTTATCGCCACCCTCTTCAATCAGGACACGTGCCAGGTCGATCTTGTCAGGCTCCACAAGACTTTTCCCGATCTTGCCGCCCTGTGCCAGGGCAAAGGTATAGGCCAT
>JAYGDH010000656.1:0-2595 GCA_046583055.1 Pirellulaceae bacterium
ACTGAACCCAGCTCTTCTGCCGTCCCCACGTGAAGCCGCACCTGGTGCCGCTTCTTGATCTTGCGCTGGGCGTTCCCCAGCAGGTGAAGTGAAACGGTGAGGATGCGATGCGAGGCCAGGTGACCGGGGGCCGCCAACTCCCTGCCGCGAGACAGGTCGTTGTGGTGAATGCCAGCCAGGTTAATAGCAGCACGTTGCCCGCGAAAAACACGCTCCACCGAGTCCTCGTGATTCTGCAGGCCGCGTACCCGGACCGGAATAGCGTCCGGCTGGATTTCCAGTTCCGCTCCCAGCTTCACCTGGCCACTGGTAACGCTTCCAGTGACGACGGTTCCATGCCCTGCCATGGTAAAGACACGATCAATCGCCATGCGAAAAGGGGCGTCCTGCAAGTCGTCGGACAGGTTCTCTGCTGCCTGGCGGGCACAAGCGAGCAAAGCCTGACGCAGTTCTTCGATCCCCTCTCCGGTTTCTGCACTGGTGCGAACAACAGGAGCAGTGGCCAGCACGGTACCCTGGCATAACTCGCGCACCTCTTCTTCTACCAGCTGGATCCAATCGTCCTCTGCCAGGTCACACTTGGTAATCACGATGACACCTGCCTTGAGACGCAGTAGTCGCAGGATTTCCAGGTGCTCACGAGTCTGAGGCTTGATCGAATCGTCCGCAGCTACGACCAGCATCGCCAGGTCCATGCCGCTGGCCCCGGCCAGCATGTTGCGGACAAAGCGTTCGTGTCCCGGTACGTCGACGATTCCCAGTCGGAAGGCGTCGAGTTGTAACTCTGCGAATCCCAGCTCGATCGTGATGCCGCGACGCTTTTCCTCCGGTAGGCGATCCGTCTCGGTTCCAGTCAAGGCGCGGATCAAGGCAGTCTTGCCATGATCAATGTGCCCAGCAGTACCTAGTATCAAGTCGGTGGTCATGCCTAGATTCTAAGCGACTGTCGTTGGCATGACAGGGGACGTGAACGATTCTCGGTCAGGGTTTCGGACGTTCCTGGGACAGGAACTCTCCAACCGTTCGGATGGGACGTGGCTCATCGTCCTTGGAATTGAAAAAAGAAGCAAAGAAAGACTTCTTTGCAGGCTTGACCTTGGGGACCGCGCGGTAGACGCCACGTGAACCCGTGGGAGGACGCATGACGGCCGGTTGCTTGAATGCCGTTTTGGTCCAGGGCATGAAAAATGTTTTCGATTTTCCATAGGCTTCCTTGGTGCCGTTACTCATGCGGGTCCAGGTAGTTCCGAAGCTGGGCGGCTTTATGTCTGAAATCCAGGTGGGGGTAAAACTAAAGGAAGGTCCGCTCCAGGACATCTTCATGGGTTTCCAGCCAGGAAAGCTCCAGGAAGACTTGGGGGTATCGGAGAGGCTTACCTTCACAGCAGCTGATTTTTTCTTCTGGAAAGGATTTAGCTTGCTGAAAAAATTCTCTTCGGCCGAGACGCTCAAGCTGCTCATGAAAATGCTGAAGACGACTAGGGACAAGACGTGCAAGTGGATACGTTTCACAGTTCGAATTCCTTGAGTTTCAATGGCGCCCAACCACAGATTAATGGAAATCAGCGGTTGAGTCAGAAAGGAAAATATCTCCATGACGACTGCCCATGAAGAGTTAATGAGCGGCGAAAGTGTCGCAAACCCAGTCGCATGCGTCCAGAGCATTTTGCCAGAGCATTTTGCCAGAGCATTTTGGCAGAGGCCTCCATTTGCTAGCAGTGGAATCCTGTTAGACTGGTGAAGCCAGGATATTTCGCTAGATTCATTCGTAATAGAAGAGTTGTTGTTTTGACAGACATGAGGTGATCCGGTGGCACAGGGCGTTCTGAGAGGTCGAGAATCGAGTTATGAGTGAACTAGGTATTGGATTCATGGGTGGGGGGCAAATGGCCCGTGCGTTGGCCAGCGGCTTCGTGAAAGCCGATCGCGTGAAAGCGGAGCAAATTGGCTTTTTTGATCCGTCACCAGCAGCGGCAGCGCAGTTTCTGGCCCAGGTGCCGGGAAGCCGTCTACTGGAAACAGAACAACAGGTCGCCACCCAGGCGGAAGTCGTGTTGCTAGCGGTTAAGCCGCAGGTGATGCCACTGGTCGTGACTCAATTAGCCGGACAGATTCCGTCGGAGACGTTGGTGGTTTCGATTGCCGCTGGTATTTCCCTGGATTATCTGCAGGCCCAATTGGGTACAACGCGTGTGATTCGCGTGATGCCCAATACACCGTGCCTCGTGGGTACGGCCGCTTCTGCCTATGCGATCGGCGCTGGTGCCACGCCAGAAGACGCCCAGCGGGTAGAGCATCTGATGACGGCCGTGGGGTTGGCCTTTGCCCTGGAGGAACATCATATTGATGCTGTGACCGGGCTTTCCGGTTCCGGACCGGCCTATGTTTACTTGTTGATTGATGCCATGACCGAGGGTGGGGTAGCCATGGGGCTACCTGCAGAGGTAGCCGCACAACTGGCTGCCCAGACCGTTGCCGGAGCAGCTCGCATGGTCCAGGAGAGCGGTGAACATCCGCTGGTACTCACTGACCATGTGACCAGTCCGGGCGGGACGACACTGGAGGGCCTGGGTGTCCTGAAGGAACGAGGTATGC
>JAYGDH010000619.1:0-9211 GCA_046583055.1 Pirellulaceae bacterium
GGTGACGAAGCTGAATATTTCGAAGACGGCGAAGACGGTGAAGAGCAGGGCGATGATGATGACGATGAAGACGACGATGAAGCCGCCACAGACGACGGGGAAGAGGACGAGGACGACCCAGACGACGACGATGACGATGACGACGATGATGAGGCCGCCACAGACGACGGGGAAGAGGACGAGGACGAGGAAGACGATGGCAACGAATCAGATGAAAAGTATCTAGAGGACGATGAAGAGGATTGGGAAGACGATGATTGGGAAGAAGTAACAGCAGATGAGGGGGACGAGAGCGACGAGGAAGAAGAAGATGAAGACGACGAGGGCTGGGAAAAGGACGGCGCAGACGACGACGCATAGCGGGAGAGAGCCGCGGGCAGCAAGGCTGCTTTTAGTCGCGCAATTGGAACAGTCGCTTCAAGGCATCCAGCAAACCATGTTGTCCACCCTCTGTCGTGTCGTTGCGCAAGGATTCGAGTGGGGGGTGTAGCAGCTTATTGGTTAGGCGGTCAAAAGACTGGATGATTTCCTCGCGACTTGCACCATCCAGTTTTTCAAGCTTGTTGAATAACCGAGCCAACTCTTTTTCTTTCATGGAATTGGCCTGGGTTTTCAATTGCTCAATCCATGGGCTCGAGGATCGGTGGCGAGTTTCTGCGATAAAGGCAGTGGTTTCATCCAGGATAATTTGCTGAGCCCTGGGCCATTCTCGTTCCCGGGCTTTTAGGTTTTCCTGGCAAACACTACTCAGGTCGTCAAGGCAATAAAGGTAGACGCCGAGAAACTCATTGATCCTGGGATCAAAATCTCGAGGCACTGCTAGATCTAGAATCAACAGGGTTCGCTGGTGCCTGGTGCGATTGATGGGGGCAAATTGTTCAGCGGTCATGATCGGTTCTTGCGCCCCGGTAGTGCTGATGACCAGGTCAACGGTGCTCAGCAGTTTCTGGAACTGATCCCAGGGTTGTGCAGTCGCTTGGATTTCCGTGGCCAGCAAGCGTGCCCGTTCCGGATTGCGATTGATTACAGTGATGTCTCGGGCGCCCTGGTCTACCAGGTACCGGGTAGTTTCCGCAGCGATTTCGCCTGCTCCCACGACCAGGATATTCTTGTCTTCGTAATGGTCGAAAAACTGGTTGGCAAATTCATTAATGGCCACGCTGGGTATGCTGGTTCGGCGGTGATGAATACCTGTTTCCGTGGCAACTCGTTTGGCCACGCGTATTGCCGCCTGGAAGACACCATGGGTCAATGGTCCCGTGCAATCATCTCCCGTGGCCATTTCGTATGCCTGTTTAACCTGTGCCAGGATCTGTGGTTCCCCGACGACCATGCTGTCAAGGCTGGCAGCAGTGGCAAAAAGATGTTGGACCGCTTTTTCACCAGAGTGATCAAATAATTCATGGAACAGTGGAACCGCGTTGAGACCATGGAACCGGGCAATGAATTCCGTGATTTCACGAGGCGATGGACAGGCGTCACTCTCGGCGGATCCGGTATAGATTTCAACGCGATTACAGGTGGAGAGCAGCACCGCTTCGGATCTCGGAAATTGTTCCTTGAGTTGCCGCAGGGCGATCCGGGTATCATCAGGAGAAAAGGCCAACTGTTCTCTAAGTTGGAGAGAACTGTTGTGATGGCTACAGCCGACAATCTGGAAATTCATTCACGCACCTCTCGGTTTCCCGATGCCGGCGTGGAGTTTAATGTTTGGCTCCCATCATTCTTGATTTTAACAGCGTGTTCGGCGGAAAATACCATCACCATAACGGCACCCAGGATGAGAAAACTGGTAACAGTCAGGTAGGCTACCTTTTTCCCCTGCCGGGCGGGTTTATAGAAATATTCAAATAATCCAGCGGCAATTAACCAGAGCAGGAGAATCCCGGAAGAGATGACCACGATGGGATTCCAGGGAGCGCTGGTTTCGGCGGCAAAGGAAAGGCACGCCTTGCGAATAATTCCTGCCAGCAGCCCCAACGCCAATAGTCCCGTTGAAAGTGTGAGTAACCAGTAATTATAGCGTTGAAGCTGTTCAAGGCTGGGCAGTCGCAGGCCCTGGCGCGGGGGCAGTTTTCGTTTCAGACGAAAAGCCTGTACGAGATACATGATACCCGCAATAAAACCGAGGGCTGCTGCAATAGAACCGAGCAACAGCGCCATTCCATGGAGAATAGACCAGAAGCTCAATGAGGCTTTTGTAACAAACGGTTCCTGGTCCGATAAAAAGACGAGAGCGGATCCAATGACACCGATAACCATCGGCAGCAGAAATAATCCCACGGATTTATCCGGGTAGCGAATTCTTAGCCAGAGGTAAACAAAGACCAGCGCCAGGGCAATCAACATGCACCATCCATACCAACTGACCAGCGGTGTGGTGGAAGTGGCCCTGGCGGAGAGACAAAACCAGATCACGTGAGCAAAAAGGCCGGCGGAGGTAAGTGCCAAAACCAGGGCATGTCGTACAGCCACACGAAAAAATAATCGTGATATCTCCAACACCATGACCAGTGCATAACATGCCGTAAAACACGTTTCGCTCACGTGCGAAAGCCAGGTCATGATATGAGAAATCGAGAACATGAGATTCTGTTTGAGCCAGGTGCTCGTGCGCGGAAGCGATCCCAGTGATCACACTGGTTATTTTTCAAAACCGTATTCTTTGAGTTTCTTGTGAAGCGTGTTCCGGTTGATCCCCAACCGGGCGGCTGCCTTGGTTTGTACATTGTTGCACGATTGCATGACCTGGTGGATCAATTCTCGCTCAACCCGACTAACAATCCTGCTATAGAGATTATTTTCTTCGTTTTCGTCGTTGGATGAGAGGCCATGATGTACGACTTCCTGGGTTAACGACTCCAGGTCCGTTGCCCCGACTCTTGTCATTCCAGCCGACTGCTCACCTCGTACCGTTGCCGGCAACAGTTCCAGGGTCATTTCATCGCTGTCAGCCATGACAACGGCCCGTTCCACGTAGTTCTGCAGCTCCCGAACGTTACCGGGCCAACTGTAGTTTTTCAGCGTTTGGAGTGCCTCGGCTTGGAGATGAACGACGTGACGGTTATTTGCTTCACTATAGTGCTGAAGAAAATAGGCCACAAGTTCCGCGATATCCTCTTTCCGCATCCTGAGGGGTGGGATGTCAATAGGTACGACGTTCAGTCGCCAGTAAAGATCCTCTCGAAAACGTCCGGCTCGCACCTCTTCCATTAAATCGCAATTGCTGGCGGCAATCACCCGCGTGTCCACCTCGATTGTTTGCGTATCTCCAACTCGCTCAAATTCTCTTTCCTGGAGTACTCTCAGCAGCTTGACCTGCAGTACCGACGTGGTGGAATTGATTTCATCAAGAAAAATTGTACCGGTGTGAGCCGCTTCAAAGCGACCCGTTCGATTGGCAATCGCACCCGTAAAAGAGCCCCGCACATGTCCAAATAATTCACTTTCCAGGAGGCCATCGCTGAGGGCTCCACAGTTCACCTTAACGAAAGGACCGCTTCCTCGATCGCTCAGCCGGTGGACAGCCGTGGCAATCAACTCCTTGCCCGTGCCGGTTTCGCCGAGCAGCAGGACGGAGGCATTACTGCACGCCACCTTGCGCGTTAATTGATATACCATCTCCATCGCAACGCTCGACCCGATAATTCCCGGTATCGGCGGGCCCGTTTCCTTGAGATGACGAGGTACCAGGTCAGACATGGCGTAACAATGCTTGGCTTCGAGTTTCTAGAAATCAGAACGATAAATGGTTAATGAGTTGAGATGCAGATACATCAATTATCTTCCCTGTCTTTTTCCAGGGAGCGATCCGTCTGTGCCCGCCGCTCGATGGTGTCGAGGATAGCCCCGAGAACGTTTTGGGTCTGCCTGTCCAGGCTGGCGCTGGCATTGTATCGGTCGTATTGAAGCAGAATGGTTTCTCGTGTCAAAAGCAGTCGGTGATTCTGGACTGCCTGATCGAAAGCACGTTGTGCCGACAGCCGTACGGACAGGGGTAATCCGTTGCGACTGGCAGTATTGACCAGCGCCTGCTGGCACTTGGCCGTACCCAGGGATCCCAGTACGGGGGCCGCCTGCTGGGTTAACGCTGGCACAGTGACAGCACCGACCAAAGCTGGCTCCTGTCGCAATAAATCATAAAAGGGGTACTGGCCCTGGTTTTCTGCTAGCCTGGCAAACCATCCCAGTGCCTGACGAGCCTGGTGAATACGTTCCTCGGGAGTTACCCGATGGAGAGATTTATGCTGTTCCAGGCGAGCCAGGTAAAACGCCAGGTTTTCAACCGTATGAGGCCGACCGACAACATCGGTCAAAGGATCAAGGGTGGCCAACATGCGAACTCGCTCCAAGTCATTGGGATCAGCCAGGATGCCAATGGAAATCGCTGCCGTACGGGGATCGTCCCGGAAACGTTGAATCAATTCTCCCACACTGGGATTGGAAATCGTGTTGCTGATCAACACAAGGTCGCAATCCGTCTGCTTGCGGACGAGCTCCAGCAGGGATTTACCCACGAGGGCTTTTTCCGCGCGGTAACCTGCCTGGTTCAACATGCCGGTCAGAAATTGTCCACGGGCCGATAAGGGATGGCCGACGAAAGCAGTTCGCGTGCCCCGGGCAGCAATAAAGTAACCGAGGGTTTCGGTAACGTGACTCGCGCCTGGAAACGCTTTTTTCGGATTCAGCTGGAGGATGGTCTGCATGGCAGTAAATCGCATGCGCCGATTCGAATGCAGCAATGTCTTGGCAAGCGCGGATTGTTTACCAGCGGGAGCGGACAGCAGCTCGGGTGTTCCGATGAGCGCCAGGACTTCAGCTGCCGCCATGGCAGCTGGAATATTATTGGATGCCAGGGCATCTTGGAAAACATCGTGAACAACGGACACACCCGCCTTGGTTGCAATCTCGGCGGCACCGCCTGGCTGGCGAGAGAGCGGTACATCCAGACCGCCCAGCCTCTTGCTGGCCCCCAGGATGTGCACCAGGTACAAGCGACGGTATTCAGGATTCTGCTGGTTGATGCTGTAAAGCTCTGTGGCGGTCTGCGCCGCGAGAACCAGCGATGCGGACGCTCGCTCATACCTGACAGGAACACTTGTTTTCCTGGTGCTGTTCCACTGCCAGAGGGTGACAAGCCCATCGCTGTCAGCTGGTACCGGCACCAGGCCGTTGCCAAATTCAGCGAGTTGTTTACGGAGAAACAATTCGGCTTCATGCTGGGATGGCACGGCGCCTGTCGATCGTAATAATGCCAACCGGGCTGAATTCCTGATGAGCGAATCACTCTCGCCAGCTACTGCCAGCCGCACCAGGTACATGGTGCTGCGCGGATGACCGAGTTGGCCCAGCAGATTAATGATCTCCAGCTGTTGCTTGACGTTGGACGATTGAAGGTATCCCAGTAATGGTTCGTGCGCGATGGTGGAAAATTTCATCAGCGCAGACCGAATGACCGGGAACTCCTCGCTGCGTGTCGGATCTGCCAGGATATTGGCTAGAGCGACCACGGCGGCGTCGCCACAGGGCTTTAGGTCTTCCATGGCCGTCAGGCGAACTTCCGGTGCCGGATCCTTCAACCGGGCAATCAGTTCTGCAATACGTAAGGGATCCCGGGCACGACGATAGGACGCATCTGCAACCAGCTCAGCAAGCTGAGATCCTTCAGGCTGCAACTCGGGAACGAGAGAAATACGCAGGAAAAAAGCTGTGCCATAATCGCGTTGAAGATTCGCCTTTTCCGCGGGACTCATCTTGAGGGCAGCCAGTCGCACCAGGTACTGCTTGGCTTCCTTGAGTTGACTGGTTTGTACCATCAGCTGGACAGCACGTGTGAGCTCGAAAGGCGTGGTAGGATTTGATTCGCGCAGGAGCCGTACGACCAACGGTACCTCGACAGGCTGGGCGCTGGGCTGAGCAGCCCGAGGTTTGAGCAACGGATTGGCAGCCGGCTTCGCAGGAGCCGCAGGGTCGCCAAAGGGATTGGTCGGATTCGGATTCTGTCCATACAGCAATGGAGCGTTGAGTAAAAGTACGATGGAGGTAAACCATTTCAGGAGGCTACCCCATGTCTGGCCGTTCGGTCCCTGTTGTAATGTCTTAACCATTTGCTTTACCCAGAAAAATGGACGATTATTATTCAGCGAGTCGCGTCTGCCAGTTCTGCACCTGTAGCTGGACTTGAACAGGGGCCGTGGACCCGTAACTCTGGAATGCACGGATGGCATTTTCCACCCCGAGTACCTCATATATAGAATCGTCAATTTGCTCGTGGCAGGCTTGCATTTTCTCCAGGGGTAGCCCAGAAAGAGTGACTCCTGTGTCCAGTGCGATCCGCACTAATTGCCCGGTGACATGATGTGCGGTTCGTTGCGGTATATCCTGTTGAATCAAATATTCCATCAAGTTGGTCGCGTCCAGGTGCCCCAGGTGCAACTGGGATTTAATCGAATCGCGATTCAGTTGAGTCATTTCCACCAGGGGCACAGCTAGTTCAAGTGACGCTTGGACCGTGTCAAATGAATCAAACAGGGCTGGCTTATCCTCCTGGAGGTCCCGGTTGTAGGCCAGTGGCAGACCCTTGATGAGGACCAGTAGTGTCTGCAGGTTTCCGATCACGCGAGCTGTCTTGCCACGGATTAATTCCAGCACGTCCGGATTAATCTTCTGTGGCATGATCGAGGAGCCGGTACAGAACTCCTGGGGTAACTCCAGGAAAGCGAATTCCTGTGTTGACCACAGAATCCACTCGTCTGCCCAGGTGCTCAAGTGTTCGGCGATCATGGTTAGCGCAAAAGCGGTTTCCACGACAAAGTCTCGATCACTGGAAACATCCAGGCTGTTGGCAGCCACGGCATCGAAACCTAGTTGTCGGGCCACGTTTTCACGGTCGATTGGCAGGCTGGTTCCGGCTAATGCCGCAGTTCCCAGGCCACAAACGTTCACGCGTTTTCGACAATCCTGCAATCGATCCCGATCACGCTGGAATTTTTCACAATAAGCCAACCAGTAATGTGCTGCCAGGATAGGCTGTGCCCGTCTTAAATGGGTATAACCCGGCAAGATCACCCCTTCGTCCACAGTACAACGCGACAGGAAAGCCCGCTGCAGATTCAACAGCCACTGGTCGACGGCATCAATGCCGTCTCGAATCCAGAGGCGAAAATCGGTATTTACCTGGTCGTTGCGACTGCGGCCCGTATGGAGCTTGCGTCCGACATCATCGAGTCGGTCAATCAGTGCCTGCTCGATATGCATGTGAATGTCTTCCAGTTCATCACACATCGGAAACGAACCGGCAGCGATTTCCTCACCGATGGCATCCAGGGCAGTCACGATCTGCTGGCATTCCTGGGCAGTTAGCAAACCCACATCATTGAGCATGCGCGCGTGCGCTTGAGAAGCAATGATATCGTGCGCGTACAGCCGGTGATCGAAGCTGACGCTTTCGGTAAACTGGTTAACGCGGCAATCCGTCGCCTTGGCAAAGACTCCTGAGCGCGATGGACTTGACAAAGTTGCCTCGTATCACCTCACATTGCTGGGCATTAATGAACAGGGGGGAAGATATTTATACTAAACACCTTACGTAAAAATGTCAACGCGCCCAGCCGAGACCTGCTTAGTGTTTAAGCAGGTTGGACGAGGATTTTTCGGGTATATCTGTTGGTATTCAGGGTGCTTATTGGACACCGTTACTCCTCGGACGGTTCAGTCCTGCGGATTATCCGGAAAAAGTGGCGCCCCCAAATAGGGAAGGGTCCTTGTAAAGGAATAGTTCTGTGGGATAAATTCGAGAGATTTTACACCTAAACAAGCCTGTGATCCTGAAACGAAGTGGTTGTGAAAGCCACCGGTGACCCGATTTCAAGGACTTGCCAACCGTCAGCGAGACAGAGAAGGTCAACAGCGTGCCTAAACGAGATGACATCAAGAAAATTTTACTGATCGGGTCAGGGCCTATTATCATCGGCCAGGCTTGCGAATTTGACTACTCGGGTACACAGGCTTGCAAGGCACTCCGAGAAGAAGGTTATGAAGTTGTCCTGGTCAATTCGAATCCGGCGACCATCATGACGGATCCGAGTTCCGCAGATCGCACCTACATCGAACCGCTGACCTGGGAGATCGTTGCCAAGGTCATCGAGCAGGAGCTCCCGGATGCCTTGCTTCCCACGTTGGGCGGCCAGACGGGCCTCAATGTTGCCATGGATTTAGCCAAGCATGGTGTGCTGGAAAAATTTGGTGTGGAGATGATTGGGGCCCGCGAGGAGGTGATCGCCAAGGCGGAAGAGCGCGACCAGTTCCGGAATGCCATGGTGAAGATCGGTCTCGAGGTTTGCCATGGCTATGTCGTGCATACGATCGAGGAAGCCCGCGATGTGATGCAGAAACTGCCGTTGCCTATCGTGGTGCGACCGAGTTTCACGATGGGTGGATCCGGCTCAGCCATCGCGTATAACCGGGAAGAATTTGACACGCTGGTTCGACAGGGGCTGGACCAGTCTCCGGTGACCGAGGTGTTGCTGGAAGAATCAGTGATTGGCTGGAAAGAATATGAAATGGAAGTGATGCGCGACGCGGATGATAACGTCGTCATTATCTGCTCCATCGAGAACTTTGATCCGATGGGGATTCATACGGGAGATTCCATTACCGTTGCACCAGCACAAACCCTGACTGACAAGGAATACCAGCGGATGCGGGACGCCAGCCTCGCAGTGATTCGTGAAATAGGTGTGGAAACCGGTGGTTCGAATATCCAGTTTGCCATCAATCCAGATGATGGCCGCATGATCGTGATCGAGATGAATCCGCGCGTCAGTCGGTCAAGTGCCCTGGCCAGTAAAGCAACCGGATTTCCGATTGCCAAGATTGCTGCCAAGCTAGCCGTGGGATATCGACTCCACGAGTTGCCCAATGATATTACCCGTAAAACCATGGCCTGTTTTGAGCCGACTATCGATTACGTGGTTACCAAGATTCCCCGGTTTGCCTTTGAAAAATTCCCCGAGGCGGATGCTCGCCTGACGACACAAATGAAGAGCGTGGGGGAAACGATGGCGATCGGGCGCACCTTCAAGGAATCGTTCCAGAAAGCGCTGCGGGGGCTGGAAGTGGGCAGCTTTGGTTTCGGTTGCGATTCCAAGGATCTCTGGGGAACGGATGAGCAGCCGAATTATGAAGCCATTGGAGCGAAATTAGCCACGCC
>JAYGDH010000097.1:0-19284 GCA_046583055.1 Pirellulaceae bacterium
ACAAGGGGGATTCCAACTACGCGGCCGTCCTGGAAATTGCGACCGAGGCCGCCGCCGGCAACAAGAGTGGTTATCGCCAGGAATTCCTGGAACTGGTAAAACTGGCCAGCCAGCTTAGTGACCGGTAACGGCAATCGCTCCTGCTGAAGTCGTCCCGCCAGTTATTGAACAGCCCGTTACAGAAATCCTTCTGTGACGGGCTGTCTTTCCTTGGCTCACGGGCTGTTATCCCCTGGCACCTGGCTGCCGCGTCCATGCAGGTAAAGTAACACCAGGCCCACCGCGATCATCGGCGGAGCCTCCTGCAAGGTCCACAGTAGTGGCATGCCGGCTTTCACATCCACCCACCACGAAACAATCCCGAACGCCACGAACAGGTAGGCCAGCACCCGCACCAGTTTCCAGTGTTCTCGAATTCGAAAGGAAACGTACCAGAAGATCACTGAAACCATGGCATAAAAGGCTGACAACGAACGAGCCAGGTATTCCACGACCGGTGCCTCGGGCATCTTGCCCAGTCCCAGGAATTCATGGATCGACAACATCCAGCCAAAGGGCATGATCACGGCCAGGACGGCAAACATCCCCAGGAATCCCAGCAGACGCAAAATCCAGCTGATCATTTTCTCTTGCTTGTTCATCAGCCGCTCGCTCGATCCCGCTGGCTTCAAAAGGTTACTGTATGAATCATAGCATGCCGTGGGCATGCTGGCTCAACCGTGCCAGCTGTTGGCGACAAATCGCCGGACCGATACCAGGCTCACGCGGTACGGGTAACTGGCTGGCCTGGTAAACCAGCGGGTCGGCCAGTACATCATCGGCCAGCAAACCCGGACCAATTAAATCCGAGGGCATGGTCAGCCCTGGCAGGGAGGCCGCCAGGTGCAACTGCGCGAGCGTCCCGGGGCCCATCTCCACCGTGCTGCCCAACAAGACTCCCAGGCCTGCCACTTCGGCCAGGGCGGCAATCTGTCTTGCCGGCCAAATGCCACCACAACCGGTCGTCCCGATATTGAAAACATCCAGTGACCCATGCTCGATATATGCCAGCGCATCGGACGTGGTCCAGACGTGTTCCAGCAGCGGTACATCGACCTCTTTTCGCAGCGCCGCCAACTGGGCAGGATCGCGCCCCGCAACCGGGGTTTCCACCCCCGCCAGACCATGCCGGGATAACCGACGAATATTTTCAGCCGCCTGTTCAAGGTTCCAGCCGCCGTTGGGATCGATCTTGAGATGAGCCGCCGGCCCCGCCACCTCTCGCAGAACCTCCAGACGCTGATCATCCAGGTCAATATCGACACCCACCTTCAGCTTAAAGGCGTTAAAGCCGGCAGCTCGCTTGGTTTCAATTTCTGCTCGCAACAAGTCCAGGTCCTGGCGAATATAGGCCACCCAGGAAATCCGCACCTGCTCGCGGCAGGCACCTCCCAGCAACTGGTAGATGGGGACCTGCGCCTGCTGGGATTGCAGGTCATAACACAGCATGTCCACCGCAGCTGAAAACAACCTCGGCATTTCCTGGTCAGTGCCCCAGGCACCGGTTTGACGCAGGTCGGCATGCAGTGCCTGCAGGTCAAACGGATCACGTCCTACCAGCAATGACTCCAGTTGCGCCGTGAGATCGGCCAACGGCATCAGCTCGGCTTCAGGGATATCGGAGATCTCTCCCCAGCCGACGAGCCCCGTATTGGTTTCGGCCTCCACGAAAACATAGAGCGAACCAGCGACCTGGGACCGGGCCCCGCCTCCCTCGCGGGCAATTTGCGTTTCATAAACACGGGGAACCCGGACAGGATGAATTCGAACCTGGTCGATCTGCATGGTCATCGGAGATCGGCAAAGGTGGTGGTCAGTTGCAGCTGGTCGCCAGTCTGTTGCTGCAATTCCAGCAGCCTGGCAAACAACTTCTTCTTGACCTGCAGATATTTTGCATCACCGGCCAGGTCCTTCAACTCCAGTGGATCCTGTTCCACGTTATAGAGCACCTGCTGGCTGATCTTCGGATACAAGATCAACTTGTAGGGGCCCTCTCGGACTGATCGCTGTAAGGCCAGGTACGCTCCGTAAACAGCGTCATAGCCTTCCCTGGTTTCCCCCTTGATCAAAGGCAGCAGGCTCTTGAATTGCACGTGGCCCGGTTTCTTGATACCTGCCAGTTCCAGCGTGGTTGGCATCACGTCCTGCAGGTAAATCCAGGCATCGCTGCGGGTGCCACCGGTGATACCGGGACCAATCACCACGAATGGAACCCGGACACTATGGTCAAACATATTCTGTTTTCCCATCAGGCCGTGACGCCCGACCGCCAGGCCATGATCTGCCGTAAAAAAGATATACGTATTGTCTGCCTTGCCAGTCTTCTTCAAGGCCTCCATGATACGGCCGATTTGCTGATCCATGTGGGTGATGATGGCATAGTATTCCTGGCGATTGACCTTCACTGCATACTCGGTGCGAGGAAACGGCGCCAGCTTTTCATCCCGGAGCTTGACCCCGGATCCCATCGCTTCCTTGAACGGATACTCGGGAACGTAACTTTTGGGTACAGCAATCTTGTCCAACGGATACATGTCCACGAATCGCCTGGGCGATTGTCGCGGATCATGCGGCGCATTGAAGGCCAGGTACATGAAGAACGGTGACTCGCTCTTGGCTGCCTGCTCGAGGAAAGAAACGGCGTCGTCCCCGACCACCTCGCTCCAGTGCTTGCCACCTTTCCAGAAGCCTCCAAACTTCTCATCCCACGGCTTCCAGAGGTCCGGCTGGCCCTGGCGCGGTCGGTTGTAGCCCTGCGGAGTCTGGTTGGGCATACCGCCCCGGACGTGACCCACACGATCAAAGGCCTTGGTCGCATCGGCCCTGACATGCCATTTACCCGTCATGTATGTTTCATAGCCCGCTTTCTTGAGATGTTCGGACCAGAACCTGCCGGCCTGGCGTTCTTTCTCGGTCTGACCATAAATGCGATTCGCATTCCAGAGGAACCTTCCGGTGTTGAGCATGCAACGGCTGGCCACGCAAACTGCTCCGGACCATGACCCCTGGTTAAACGTATGGGTAAACGTCATCCCGTCCTGAACGATGCGATCCAGGTGCGGTGTCTGAATTTCCTGGTTCCCCAGCGCAGCGATCGTGTCAAAAGCCTGGTCATCGGCAAACACGAAAAGAATATTAGGCGGTTGCGCCTTCTTTTCAGCCCCTCGCAACTCGGCTGAAAAGACCAGCCACGCCATTGCCAAGATCCACCCACTACAACAACATCGTTTTATCATCGGACTCATGACGTACTCTACTTTCCTGAAAAATCGACCGGTCCACGTCTCTTGCTACCGCCAACTGGCTCCCCGGCTGCAATCCGTGTTCCCCTCCGCGGGCAGGACTTAAGGTCCTGCCAAATGAACGGTTAGCCACTATCTTAGACCAGCAAGGAGCCGTTGCCCACTGGCTCGATCCACACAATCGACAGCCGAAATACCCGCTAAAATACGAGCTAATGATCTTGTTCATGTTTGACAGGGACAGCTACGATATTAACAATAGGCATAGCAAATTCGTGTAGGTCTAGGGCAAGGAATGTCGCATGGCTCCCCAGAACTGGCTCCATCCGAAACTCTCTCGCCGCACAGCCATCCAGGCTGGCGCGATTGGCTTGCTGGGAATGGGCAGTAATCACCTGTCCCAACTCCAGGCAGCGGGCGGAGACCCACTGCCCGGCGGCGGCAAGGCCAAGACCTGCATCTACATTTTCCTGTCGGGCGGTTTGGCCCAGCATGAAAGCTTTGACCTCAAGCCGGATGCACCCGCCGAGATTCGTGGCGATTTCAATCCAGCCCCGACCAGTACGCCCGGGATCCAGATCAGTGAACACTTGCCCGGGCTCGCCAAGCGCAGTGAGAAGTGGGCCGTTTGTCGTTCCCTGACCCATCCCACCAACGGGCATACCCTGGGCCATTTCTACATGCTCACGGGACGTTCCGTTCCACCGACAGGTTTTCGTGGTGATCGCAAGGCCCGTTCATCCGACTGGCCGTCGATCGCGTCCGTGATTGGTGACGCACTACCGCCGCGCAACAACAATCTCCCGCCCGCTATCGTGCTGCCGGAACGCCTGGTCCACTGGTCCGGCGGCGTCATCCCGGGTGCCTACGGAGGACTCATGGGTCGCCATCGCGATCCCTTCTTTATCGAGGCCTCACCTTACGGCAACCCGATGTGGCGGGGAGCCTATCCTGAATACACCTATCCCAACCAGTCCAAGAAACCCCCCACGGATCCGGACGCCCGGGTTTACCAGGCACCGAGCCTGAAGTTCCCGGCCGGCATGAATTACAAGCGACTGAGCGATCGGTTGAGCTTGCTGCAGACGATTGATAACCAGCGAGCAGCGATGGAAAATTCCGCCGTGGTTAACCAGTATGACCAGAACCGGCAATCCGTTATCTCCATGCTGGCCGATGCCAAGGTCCGCCGCGCCTTCGACGTCACCAACGCCGATGAAAAAACCCAGGAACGCTATGGCAAGAACAGTTTCGGTTGGTCCTTGTTGATGGCTTACCGCCTGGTCGAGGCCGGCGTCAACCTGATCCAGGTCAACCTCGGCAACAATGAAACCTGGGATACCCATGGCGACGCCTTTCCCCGGCTCAAAGACAAGCTCTTCCCACCAACCGACAAGGCACTCTGCACGCTCCTGGACGACCTGGAATCCAGCGGCCTGCTCGAGAGCACGATGATTGTCATGGCGGGGGAATTTGGTCGCACACCGAAACTGTCAACGCTCTCGGAAAGCTTTAGCCTGCCTGGACGAGATCACTGGGGAGCTGTCCAGTCGGTCTTCTTTGCCGGTGGTGGTGTCCAGGGCGGCCACGTGATTGGATCTTCCGATCACATTGGTGCCTATCCCGCATCAAGTCCCCAGCTGCCTGACAACATGGCCGCATCGATCTACCATGCCCTCGGGATCCCACCCACGGCGGTCTGGCATGATGAGCTCTCGCGACCCCACCAGATCTATCACGCCAAGCCGATCCCGGGCCTGCTCGGTTAATCTTCCGATCCCAGCGAATCTCTTCGTTGATCCGCATTGCCCAGGTGCACCGCGCGAAAACGCCGGAAGTAAATCAGCATGGCCGGCGGGAATACCAGGTCACCCAGTAATGCTGATGTAATGGTTGTGCAGGCCATCGCCGAAAACGTCCGCTGTGCCGGCAATTCGCTTATCAAGACCGTGGAAAATCCTGAAACGAGAATGACCGTGGTAATCAGCAGGGCACCCCCTACTCCCTCGACCGAGCGCCTCACCGCCTCGCAGACATCGTGGCCTTGCTGACATTCAAATCGATACCGCGTGAGAAAATGAATCGTGTCATCGACCGCGATGCCAAGACAAACCGTGAACGAGCAAACGCTGGCAATCTCCAGGGGCAGGCCAAGCCAGTAAAGAATCGTGCCCGTCAGGGCCAGCGGCAGCAGGTTGGGAACAATCGACAGCAAGCCCAGAGTCAATGAGCGAAATGCCACGGCAATCATGACCAGGATGATCACTGATGCAAATCCCAGGCTGGCCGCCAGGTCCGTCACGATCTTCCAGAGGTTTTCACAGCGTCGCACGGGACTGCCCACGAGTTCCAGCTGAAACCCCTGGTAACGTTTCTGCAGCTGAACCAGTCGATCCTGGACGCGTGAAAACACCGGACGGTACTGGGCGATCCCCAGGTCCTGGATGCGGACCGTCATCTTCGTGGTACGTTTCTGCTCGTCCACGAACATGGGCGCCAATGCCGGGGGCAGGAAAGCCACGTAGCTAAACCGTTCCCGCAGCGGCAGATCACTCGGAAATGAACCGAGTAACTCCCGCAGCGAAAGCGGTGATCGCAACAGGGGTTCCTGGTCAACGATCGCTCCTGCCTCGCTGACCACGTCCATGATACGAGTCGACTGGTTGGATTCGCCCGCGGGCCACCTGATCAACACGGTCACGAATTCCAGGCCTCCGAAGGCCTGGTCACAGTGCCGCAAGGCCTCGAATGGCTCACTCGAGGATGGCTGCGAGCTACTCAACTTGTCGTCGGGTCGCAACTGCAGTGCAACGACCATGGCCACCAACGTAACGACGATCCCCAGCAAGGTCAGTGTTCCCGCCTGACGCTGCACCAGTCCTGATAATTTTTGCCAGCGAACGTGAGGCGCTGCCGTGCCATGGTAACGATATCCACGTTCGAGGTTACGTCCAATCCAACTGGCCGACAGCAGGGGGATCAGCATGATCACCGCGATGAATACACAGATGACCCCGATGGCGCACGCGCGACCGAAGTCCTGGATCACTTCCGATTGTGCCAGCAACAGCGAGCCGAACCCGACCGCCGTGGTGAGCGACGTCAGGGCACAGGCCAGTCCCAGGTGTCGCACTGATTCGGCCGCTGCGTCAACCCGCGTCCTGCCACTCGCTTTCTCGCGACGAATCCTCACCATCAGGTGCACCCCATCGGTCAGACCGACCATCATCAGCAACACGGGTAACACGACATTGGTCAGTGGATTTGAGGGTTCCTGCAGCAGTTCCAGCAAGCCAAAGGCCCAGAACATGCCCATGGCCGGTGCTGCCACCACGATCAGGATGGCGGCCAGTCCCCGGAAAATAATCGTCGCCATCAGTAAGGAGACGCTATACGCAATGATCCGAAAACGCTTCTCGTTTCGCTCAAACAGTCGATCATAGTCCAGGCTCAAGGGCACGAATCCGGTCAGTCGAATTCGCAGGTTGGTGCCCACCTCGGCACCCGCCTGCCGGGCAACATCCAACAGGCGATCTGAGCAATCCTCGTTATCCCGCACCTCCAGCCAGTCAAATTCGATCGGAGCGATCATCGTCCGTGCGTCAGCGGCAATCAACTGGCCCACGATGAGGGGATGACTCAAGGCACGTTCCCTTGCCACCTGGAACCGCTCCGGCGATGAATCCTCAGGGGGAAACAACGGTTCATCCAGTCCGAAGACATTGCGAGAGGGAACACGATCCAGCCAGATCACACGATGCACGTAGGGCAGCTCCTCGACCCTCGCGATCACGTTTCGCAGAGCCCGTACCGACCCGGGCTTAAAGAGATCGTCCCCATCGATCACCAGGAAACAATCGGAACCTTTCAGGTCAAACGCCTCGGACTCCGCAGCAGTCTTAACCGCATCGTCGGACCTGCGTCGCTCGACCGCTGGCTGTGGTTGCCAGTAGCCGTAGCCACTGACCAGGGTCAGCAGAACCACGAACCCCCAAACCACGAATCGGTGGCCGCGGAAATAGTCGGCAAACCAGTTAAAGAGATGCACGAGAACCTAGTTCTTTCCACGCAGGGTTCGCATCGCGTCGCTGACTGCCTCACGAAAAACAATCACCCCATCGTCGTTCCGGTCCAGGCGGCGAAAACCAAACCGCGCCAACGCGACCGGAACCTCGTTCCTCTCCAACTGGCCATCATCATTCCGATCAAAGTTTTCCAGGAATTTCCGCGCCTTCTTCTCCGCCAATTGCTGCAACCCCTGCTCGGCCTCCGTCGCAACAGCCGCACCGACGGGAACTGCCACCACGCAGTAACCAATCAACATTTCCTCCCAGGTTTGATCGCCCCAGCGGACGGTGGCCGTGGGATCCGGATTAACCAGGTTCTGCGAGGAATTATCGAAATGTGCCACACACTGCAGGCGGTCACCGGGCTTCAACTCCAGGTAGTCGCGAAGCTCATAGACGTGCTGCCAGTTAAAATCATAGCGGGGTACATCCAGCAGGATGCGACTTTCACTTCCCCGTTGATGAATAAATCGGAATGACTTGCCTCGCACGTGCATGTGAGGCGCTATGGCCAGCAGGCGGGCCCCCTGCGGAAAGTCATCGACCATGGCTTCCTGGCGAAAGTTCGAGACACCTGGCGGAATCTCGAAATCGCGGTTCATCGCCAGCATCGTAAGAACCTCGTGCTGCACGGAATTCGCTTCCACGAACTTCATCGCAAGACGCGTGCGGTCCTCGACCACCTTCCCGACCGGTGTATAGTGCATCTGGAAAACCAGCTTCGAACCGGCCGGTATCCGCCGGGCCAGGCCAGGTGGCAACGTCGTGCTGGCTTGACCGGGCACGTAACCGGTTAGCCAGCCGAACCCGCGCGTCCGAGTATTCCCTGGTGGCCGCACGAAAACGATCGCATGGTGCACCACCGATCGATTCCCCGGCACGATCATGGCATCACTGACCCACTTGTCTTCCTTGAAACCGGGGTCGACCACGAAGTACTGGTACTGCACGACTCCCTCGGCTGCCACCTCGAACGGCTGTTCCCTCATCGCAATCGTGACATCAGGTTCCCAGGGTTTCGACCGCACCACTGGGATCGCTTCCCCCAGGCCGTTCCCGGAGAGAGGCTTGCCTTCCGGAGCTCCTGCGGCCACCCAGCGCCGCAAGAGAGATTTCTCCTGGTCGCTCATGAACCGCGCGTTGCGAAAACTCCCATGCCTGGGGCTGGCGTGCCACGGAGGCATACGCTGCAACTGGACCACTTCCTGGATGGTCTCGGCCCAACCCGCGACTTCCTGGTAATCGGTCAATGAAAACGGACCAATCTCACCAGGCTGGTGACACTGCACGCAGTGCTTCTTCAACAGCGGCCGCACGTGTCCGTGGTACGTAACCTCGTTACTGCCTGTGACCGGGCGCAGCCGGCCAATATGACAGCCAACCGCGATGGTCCGGTCAACGGTCACCTTCTTACCTGCCAGCAACTGATCAATGGCCATCGCCAGGTCATGGCGTTTTGCCGCTGGGCGGCTGTAACCAACGCCATACTGATCATCAATCCGACCACGGTAGCGAACCCGGCGTTGTTCATCCAACACGAAAACCTCGGGAGTTCGTTTCGCCTCGATCGCATCGGCCATTTGGTTACGCAGATCTTTGCCGAGATAAAACGTGATGCCAGTCCGATTTACATAGGCCGCCATCTCGGAAAGGGAATCCTGCTGATTCGAATTTACCCCGAGGAAGGTGACGCCCCGGCCCGTGTACTTCTGCGACAGTTGCTCCAGTCGCGGCGCATAGAGCTGGGCCAGCGGACACTCGCTGCCCAGGAAGGCCAACACGACCAGCGGCGTCTTGATCTGGGCCAGCTGCGAGATCTTTCCGCGGGTATCCGTCAAGCGGAATTCCGCCCAGGGCAATGGCTCCGCTGCCAGCAGGTCCTTACTGTTCAGCAGCAGGACCATTCCCAGCAACAGGAACGGAACATGGGTTCTCAGCCAACGATCTATCGCTTTCATCCGCAGTCTTCTCTCATGAAACCACCGGCATTGCTGCCACGTGCATCAATGACCTGAATCCTGTTCCGGCTGACACTGGCTACCTATTCTTTGGCGATACAAAAGAGTCTCGTGCGAGTACGAACCAGCAGGTTTCCATCGGAGATCGCCGGCGTTCCCACGATGGCATCCCCCATGTCGTTCTTGGCCAGCACCTTCAGTTCCGCGCCGTCATTATTCATGACCACGACGAAGCCGTTTTCACCCGCCACGTAGATTTTCCCGTCGCCGTAAATCGGGGACGCAAAATACTCCCCCGTATTCTGAATCCGCTTGGCTTTCCAGACAGGCAATCCCTTCTGGGTATCAAAGCAGGTGGCAATCCCCCCGCCCTTGACCAGCAACATGCGTTTGCCCACTACCAACGGCGAGACGATATGATCTGTATGCTTTGTCTTGTGCTTCCAGAGCAGGTGCGATTTCGTCACGTCACCGCGGCCTCCTCCCCGAACCGCCAGCACGTATTCGTCCGCGGCCTCTTCATGACTGAACCGTGCTCCGGCAAAATTATCCTTGTGCAGGAAAGCAACATCCAGTTCTTCACCTTCCAACTGGCCGTCCTTGTTCAAATCTCCCCGACCAAACGTCTTCTGGAAAAACTGCTCCGGGATCTTGCGGTCGCCGACGAATGCCTGCATTTCATCCCGTGTCAACTTCCCGTCACTATTGCCGGTTTCCGCCCGATCGACCGAGGCCAGCCACTGGTTGGCAATCCCGCCACTTTGCAGAGAGATATAGATCACGCCATCCTGCACCACGGGCGTGGTCTTGATATTCCGCAACAAGACCCTGGCCTGCCACAACCGCTTGCCACTGTCAGGATGATAACCGATCAGCAAGCCTGTCCCCGCCACCACGATCTCGTCGCCCGCCGCGGTGGGGCAAATAACCGGGTGCGAGTAATTCACGGCCATGTCCGAACGGTCGTCTTTCCACACCACTTTACCGGTCCGTTTATCGAGAGCATAAAAAGCAGGGTAAAGGTCGTCATCCTGGCAAAACAGGAGCTTGTCCTTGTAGAGCACCGGGGACATCGCGGGCCCCCACTTGAAAACAAAGTAAGGCTCGGGCAATTTCAGTTGCCAGACATCCTTACCATTGCTGGCGTCCACGGCCATCATCCCCAGGGTGCTGAAATAAAAGTACACGCGTTCCGCATCGGCGGCCGGCGTCGTGGATGCATGGCTGTTTGTCTTGTGCACATCGGCGATATCACCCGTCTTCCACTGACGCTTCCAGAGTTGCTTGCCGGTTTCTAAATCATAACCGGTAAGAGCAACCGTCTGGCCATCTCCCATTTCGCAAACGAAGACGCGGCCAGCCGCGACGACCGGGCAGCCCACACCATCACCAACGCTGGCAGACCACCGTACGTTTTTTTCACTGGAAAACTGCACCGGCAACGACTTGCCAGAGGCAGAAATACCCGCGCAGTTGGGGCCACGAAAATGGGGCCAGTCTTCCGCGGTGGCTGAATTAATCAACAGCCCCAGGCCCAGCAGTGACATAACGACACCTCGACTGCCCGCGCCCAGCCGTTTCATTCCTCGGAATTGGCTACCTGTCTTCATTGTGGATCTCCCCTGAAAATGCTCGCCAGATAACAGCAAATGGTCGTTTTGATCGTAGCGTGCAGGCTTGTACTCCGCAATCATATTGGCACAGAACTCCGGTTTTTTTGAATTTCCGCCAGGCTGCTTGCCACAACCCTTTGTAGAAGCAAAACAACACGGGTAAACTGTTCCTGTTCCGCTCCATTCCCTACTGGCCAGCCTGCTCCATTAACCCGAGAACACGCAACATGACGCACCAGCTTTTCCCCGGCGAACTCACCCGCATCATCTCTCTGGGCCTGGCCTGCAGCCTGCTGGCCGCCCCCGGCCAGGCCGCTGATAAAACCTGGCCGCAATTCCGCGGCCCCACCGGACTGGGATCCGCCGTACAGCCTGACAGCAATCCACCTCACCGCTGGAGCGAGCAACAAAACATCGCCTGGAAAACCGCTATCCCCGGCTCCGGCTGGTCCTCGCCGGTCATCTGGGATGACCAGGTGTGGCTGACCACTTCGCAAAATGACGGCCAACAGGTCTACGCGATCTGCATCGGCACGGACGGAAAAATCAAGCACCAGGTAAAATTGTTTACCGTGGCCACTCCTGAAACCAAGAACGCCCTTAACAGCTACGCTTCCCCATCCCCCACGATCGAAGCCGGCCGCGTCTATCTTCATTTCGGCACCTATGGCACGGCCTGCCTGGATACAGGTTCCGGAAAAATCATCTGGAAACGAACCAACCTCACCCTGGATCACCAGGAAGGGCCAGGCTCCTCGATCATCCTCCACCAGGACCTGCTCTTGTTTCACTGCGATGGCCGCGATGTCCAATACGTGATTGCACTGGACAAGCAGACGGGCAAAACCGCCTGGAAAACAAAGCGATCTGTTGACCTGAGCAAGGTCAACGATTTCCAACGCAAGGCTTTTTCCACGCCGCTGGTCGTCACTTTCCAGGGCCGCACGCAGATGATCAGCCCAGCTGCCCAGGGTTGCTACAGCTATGACCCGAAAAGCGGCAAGGAACTCTGGAAGGTACGCTACCCTGGCTTTTCAGCCGTACCACGCCCCATCATCCAGCAGGGAACCACCTACGTGGTGACCGATTTTGGCAAACCTGAACTCTGGGCCGTGCAACTGGATGGGCGCGGTGATGTGACCAACAGTCATGTTCGCTGGAAGTACAAGACAAGTGTTTCCTCGACCCCATCCCCGGTACTGATCGACGGCCTGATCTATTTTGTCAGTGATAAAACGGGCATCGCATCCTGCGTGGACGCCCACACCGGAACCCTGGTCTGGAAGCAGCGTATCGGCGGAAAATTTTCCGCATCTCCTGTGGCCACCGCCAAGATGATCTACTTCTTCGATCGTGATGGAAAAACGACCGTCATTGCGAAGGGCCGACAGTTCAAGAAACTCGCCACCAATCAACTCGACAGCGGCTGCATGGCATCCCCCGCGATCATTGGTGATACGCTCTACCTGCGTAACGAGACCGCCCTTTACCGGATCCAACGCTAGATCGCTACACCGGATTCACTCGGCGACGCCGCACCTGGCTTGATTCATCGTCGTACCAGCCGCCTTGAAGAATTCAGAACAGTCGGTCGATGGGCCGATCTTTTTCCAGCAACTCGATCAACTCACGAGGCAACGCTGGATCCAGGCGTACTTTCCCGATATCAAACAGCGTGTGCATGATGGTCGCCATCAGGTGCTTCGGACGATACGGCGTGCTGGACGCCTTGGCTGCCTGGCGATCTGACTGCCCAATGACCTGCCCCATCTGCAGACCACCTCCGGCGAGCAACAGGCTGGTCAATTCTCCGTAATGATCACGACCACCGTTCTTGTTAATTCTCGGCGAACGTCCCATTTCCCCGGTGACAGCCAGCAGGATCTTGTCACTCAACCCACGTTCCCGCACGTCTTCCAGGAAGGCGCTCACTGCGTGATCGACCTGGTTTCCCATGGGCCAGATACCGGTCATTTGCTTGGGACTGTTATTGTTGGCATGGTAATCCCAGCCACAATCAGAAACGGTCACGAAACCACAACCGGCCTCGCACAGACGCCGGGCCAGTAACATCTGTTTACCCAGCAGGTTCGACACCCGCCGCATGTCATAATAACGCTGCAGATCCTTCATATCGAAAATCTTGCTGGTATCGTAACGCTCGATCGTGCGAGGGTCTTCCTCGGAAAGGTCGAAGGCGCGGGCCACCCCGCGCATGATCACGTCAAAAGCCTGCTGGTGGTAGGTATTGGCATCATCCAGGATTCCCAGTCGATCCACCTGTCGTTGCAGCGTGTCGAGGTAGCCCAACAGGCTGCGACGATCCTGCAATCGCTCGGCCGAAATTTTCAGTTTCATATCCTGCTGCAAGTGGCCGCCTCCGGCAGGATTGAACGCGCTAAAAGAAGGCCCCAGCTTGCCTGCCTGGGTCATCGTCGGCAAGGCCTTGGTCTCGAAGTTACTGCCCATTTTCAGGTCACCCTCGATCGCCTCCGGCAGGACCAGGGTGTTGGTCGGCATGCCCGTACGTGGATGGTTGTTGCCACGCACCTTGGCGTAAAGCGCACTCATCGTCGCTTCGAGATTGTTTCCCGCACTCAGCACCTTGCCATAGGTATGGCTGGAATTACCGGAACCATAAGACCGAACCACCGTCAGTTGGTCTGCCATCGCAGCCAACCTGGGGAACGTTCCGCCAAAGGTAATTCCGGGTAACTTCGTCGGCAATTCACCGGTGATGCTGCGAATCTCACTGGGAGCAGTCATCTTCGGGTCAAAGAACTCGATATGAGGAGGACCACCATTGAGAAACAACAACACGACCGACTTGTCACGAATCGCACCCGGCACCTGGCTCGCCTGGGCACGCGCAGCCAGCAATTGTGGCAGTGCGATTCCCCCCAGCCCGAGGCCACCAATGCGCATGAATTCCCGTCGTCCCATGCCCTGGCACGTGTGATTCGACTTTTTATCCATGATGGTCAGCATACGATCCAGCTCCTGTTAACTGCTCCGTATTCTAACATCGGCCGATCTTTTCGGCTGCCTCAAAATAAATCCACCCGGCCCCCCGCGTCAGACCTGCTGACAAAGCCAGTAAACCCAAACCAGTACGGTGCTTAACCCACTGGCAATGCATCCCTGGAAACTCACTTTTACCAGCCCGCCAGGAAACCGTTTAGGGCGACTCACCGGGCGTGGCATCCGCTGCCAGGTCACCCAGGATGTACTGGAAACCAGCCAGGTAATGCTCGAGAACATGCGGATTGTGGTAAATCTCGTTGCGGTGCCCCAGGGAACAGTAAAATGTCCTGCCCTTACCATAGGCACTGATCCAGCTGACAGCATAGAAGCCGTCTTTACGCTTGCCCTTGCTCAATTGATCCCAGCTGGGATCGAGGCTCAGCAGCATCTTGCGTTCCGTGGGCTGGGCCGTGTCGGCACGAAACTGGTAGATCTCGTCCCGGACCGTAAATCCTTTCCCCTGGAACACCTTGTTCAGGGGGTGCCCTGTGTCCAGTAACCGGACTGGAACTTCCGTGTGCCATGGATGCCCGTCAAAGGCACCCCCCATCATTACGTTGTACTCTTTCCAGTTCTTGTAGGTATCGGTTGCCGAGTGTGTACCGCCTAGTCCCTTGCCGTTCTTGACGAAATCGACCAGGCTTTTCTTGAGGCGTTCTTCTCTCTCGAGGACCTTTTTCTTAGCCGCTGCATCCGCGGGAAGTTTCCTGGGTCGGAACAACTCGCCGGTCGTATTGACCATGATCACCGCATCAAACTGCTTGAGTGTTTCAGGTTCGAACATGGCGTCATCTTCGCTATGCGTAGCCATGAAGGCGCCTGTCTCTTTTCCGAGCATGGTCAACGAGGCGACCCCAACCGGAATCGAACCGTGACGAAAACCATTGGTCTTGCTGAACAAGAGCACCTTGCGAGCCTGCTTGGGCTGGGCCGGTGCCGCTTCGGGAAGAGCAGCCTTGATCTTCTCCAGGATCTGCGGGTTGACCTTGGGTTGAGCGGATACGGGTACCTGGATCGCTGCGAAGACTACCAGGCTGGACAGACAAATTACTGCAAATCGTTTCATCGGTTGGCACCTTTCGTGCAAATGTGCATCGTTGCTCGATCGAATTTTGCTTCAATCTTAAGCGGTCTGGGCATGAATGAAAGACCCAAGCACAGATAATCGCAGGACATACCGCTAAACCCGTGCTGCCACTGAAGTACCAGCAACCGAATCCACGCTTGCCATCGACTTTCCTAGTGCAGTCGAGTCAAATATCAGTACGACTGAGAAACCGACACGAACTCGTTTCAACTCAGCGATGTTAAGGAAACCGATCATGTTGAAGACACTCTCCTGCCTGCTGCTCACCTTGACCCTGGCGGCCTGGACCTTCGCAGCCGAACGCGTTCCTGAACGCCACTGGCCCAGTTGGCGAGGACCGAACCACGGCGGCACGGTGACCCAGGGAAATTTCCTGAAACGCTGGAATGAGAAAGAGGGAATCCGCTGGAAAGTTGCCCTGCCCGGGCCCGGATGTTCGACACCGATCGTCTGGGACAACCAGATCATGCTGACCTGCGAAGCAGCGGACCAGGATACCGTGATGGCACTGGACTGGTCCGGCAACAAGCTCTGGCAAACCGCTGTTGGCAAGCAGCGCGGTGGCAAGCATCGCAACGGTTCCGGCAGCAATCCCTCGTGCATCACGGATGGCAACTACGTATTCGCCTACTTCAAGAGCGGCCACCTGGCAGGCCTCACCATCGAGGGCAAGTTACTATGGAAGACCAACCTGCAGCAACGCTATGGCAAGGACACGCTTTACTGGGACCTGGGCACCTCGCCGGTTCTCACCAGGAACCATGTGAACGTTGCGGTCATGCACAAGGGAAATTCTTACCTGGCTGCGTTTGACAAGCAAACCGGTGAACTGGCCTGGAAAGTCGATCGTAACTACGAAACTCCCGTCGAGGGCGACCACAGCTATGCAACTCCCATCGTCACGCAACAATCCGGTAAAGAAGCAATCCTGGTTTGGGGAGCTGAGCATTTAACCGCGCACGATGCCGCCAATGGCAACATCCTCTGGTCCTGTGCCGGCTTCAACCCTGATGAGAAACGAAACTGGGTGGCCGTGGCCTCCTACGTGATCGCCGATGATATGGCGATCATTCCCTATGGTCGTGGCAGCCGCCTGGCTGGTATCCGCCTGGGGGGCGCGGGGGATGTCAGTAAGACCCACCGCATCTGGACACGAACCGACACGGGTTCCTTTGTCCCGACACCCTGCACCGATGGCAAGCAAGTCATGCTGTTACGGGACTCCGGTGAAGTCCAGGGAATCGATCCGGCCACTGGAAAGACCCTCTGGGAGGGTCGTTTCCCCAAGCACCGTGCCAAGTACTACGCATCCCCGGTGGTTGCCGGCGGAAACATGTATGCGCCGCGTGAAGATGGCGTGTTACTCGTGGCAAGCCTCAAGAACGGTTTCAAGTTCGAAGCAGAAAACGACATGGGAGAGCGGTTGATCGCTTCCCCAGTTCCGGTGGGCAATCAGCTCCTGATCCGGGGGGAACGCCACCTTTTCTGCATCGGTAAATAAAAGTGTGAATCAAGGGCTTTCCGGACCAACACGAATTGCTACCAAGTGGTGCAAGGTACGAATCAGTGTTGTCTTGCCAACCAGGGCGGGGGTGGCCATACAGGATTCTCCCATATCGTTGGTGCCCAGCAACTGGTAACGCGGACCGGCCTGGACAACGCTCACCCGTCCGGCCTCACTGGCCAGTATTAACTTGTCACCTGCCGCCACTGGCGAGGCATAAAAGCGATCCCCGCTGACACGCTCCTGGTAACGGCGTTCTCCCGTTTTCGCCTCGTAACAACTCAGGATACCGCGTCGCAGGATATACAGGTAAGCACCATGCACCAGGGGCGTTGTCATGTAGGGCCCTCCGCGCTCACTGCGCCAGGCAATCGAACGATGGGCCGGTGCATCCATGGCCGTCGAGATGTTACCCTTGGCCCCCGGACCAACAGCGAAAACCGGTTGGATGCGGTAGCCGCTGGCGATAAAAACCAGCCCATGTCCCACCACCGGTGTGGGAGTCGTGTTCTTCGAGCTTCCCTGCAGCCGCCACAATTCTTTTCCGGTTAGCGGATCGTAACTGCGCATTTGCTCGGCACCGTTACAGATCAATTCCACGCGTCCCTCATGCCGAAAGATCGTCGGCGTCGAGAAAGACGAGATCAAGTCGCGTGGAACACGCCAGCGGAGCTTACCAGTTTGCAACTCGAAGGCCGCCACGTAGGAATCATGCTGCGCATCCGCCTGGACGATCACCAGGTCCTGGAAGATAATCGGCGAGCTACCGATCCCCCAATCATACGTGTCATCGTAGGAGGCACCGGCATCGATCACGCCCAGGTCGCGTTTCCACAACAAGCGCCCATCGATGCTGTAACAAACCAGGCCCTGGCTACCAAAACTCGCCACCACGTGTTGGCCGTCCGTGGCCGGGGTTGCCGAGGCATAAGAATTCTTCGAGTGCCGCTGGACTTTTGGTGCTCCTTCATGAGCCAGACGATCCCAGAGGATTTTTCCTGACGACAGCTCCAGGCAGATCACACGCCATTGATGCTTCGACGTGTCACTGCGGCGGTCAATCTTGCCGCTGGTCTCCAGCGAATAAATCGATTTCGGGTCACTACTGATGGCCGTCGTGATGAACACCTGCTGCCCCCAGGCAATCGGGCTGGAATGTCCGAGTCCTGGAATCTTGATCTTCCAGGCCACCTGCTTCCCCTGGGCAACATCCCAGGTTGTCGGTAGCTGGGCCTGCGCCGCCGTCCCGCTGGCGTTCGGGCCACGGAACGCCGGCCAGTTCTGACCGCGCACCTCGGAGAGGCCCGCCAGCACCAGTGCCACTAACAAGAAAGAACAAGAACGGGTCATTTCGTGGTACTCCCGGTCGCGTTGGCAGCAAGCATACCATGGGTTAGGCTGGACTAGCCGCTGACTTCCACATCTCACACATACAAGCAAACCATGAAAGCAACCTTGCTTCCAACCACCTTACTCTACCTTACGATCTTCGCTGCTGTCAGCCCCGACGGCGACCTCAGGGCGGCTCCACCGACGCGCCAATTCACCAGTAACATCGCCCTCGGGAAGCTTGCCCTGAAATCAGCCTCGGTTCGCATCGGTGATCTCAACGGCGATCACCACCTGGATATTGTCGTGGCCAATGGCAGGCATTGGCCCGCGCACAATGCCTGGTTCCCCAACGATGGCAAGGGGCAGTTTCCCAACCGCATCCCGCTCGGCAAAACTCCCGACCGCAGCTATGCGGTTCCACTGGCCGACCTGGACCGTGATGGCGACCTGGACCTGGTGGTGGGCAATGACCGCCAACCCAGCCTCATCTGGCTCAACGATTCCCGGGGAAACTTTCCCGCATCCACGTCCCTGGCCCAACAACCTCAACCCACACGCAACGTGACGCTGGCGGACCTGAACGGTGATCAGCATATCGACATCCTGGTGGCAAACCGCAGTCGACAGAACTTTTTCTACCTCAACAACGGAAAGGGTAGCTTCCCCAAATCGGGCACCTTCGGGACTGGCAGCGATTCCACCATTGCCGTGGCAACCGGCGACATGAATGGCGATGGCCATGTCGACCTGGTCGTGGCAAACCGGGACCAGCAACCCAACGTGGTCTACTTCAACGACGGCCAGGCCCGCTTTGCCCGCGGTACATCCTTCGGCAGTGGCAAGGACAACACCCGCTCCGTGGCCCTGGTCGACGTCAACGGTGACAAGCACCTGGACATCATCGCTGCCAACATTGGCCAGCCAAATACGATTTACTTCAACGATGGTCGAGGCACGTTTCCGAGAAGCACTAATTTCGGCAAGGCCGATGGCAAGACCTTTTGCATCACCACGGCCGACCTTGACCGCGATGGCACCGCGGACATCGTCGTCGGCAACGTGCAGCAACCCAACGCCGTTTACCTCAACACTTCGCGAGGTAAGCAATTCGAGGCAATCCCCTTTGGCACCAACGGGCATGCCACATACGGGATCGACGTGGGAGACCTTGACGGAGACCAGTTCCCCGAAATCGTCACTGCTAATTCCGACGGGCTTAATTTTATCTACTGGAACCGTCCTGCACCGGAAAAACAGCGGTAATCACGCCTCCAAATCGTTGCGGAACCGGCACCGCGGATGCTATAACATGGGCATTCACTTTCCACTTTTCCAGGCACATTCTCCAGGAACACTGAACCATGACACGTTCCCTGTCTCATCGCAGCTCGCTCGCCTTTTCCCTGGCAATGATTTTC
>JAYGDH010000145.1:0-22879 GCA_046583055.1 Pirellulaceae bacterium
GGGTAAGTCGTGGTAACAGTCACGTACATCCTCCCCGCCGGATCCCACCTCAGGGAGAGAGGCGATGTCAGGCCCTCACGCTCGGATGCGAACAGGTTAACCTGGAAACCTTCGGGTAACTTGAAGGAAGCCAACTCCTTCTTGATATCGGCGTCGTCAACGGCATGCAGGATCTCGGGCTGGGGACGAGCATGTCCGGGGTCCTGGCCGCCGCTGGCAACCTGCCAGACGCGTTCTTCGGCTTGCTGGATTCGCGGGAGCAGCTGTTTCCATTCCTCCTTGAAGGGAACGGAGTTGTTGTCGCCGCGCGTGAACTGTCGCCGCGAGTCGTCACCGTAGAGTAATTTCCAGTTGGCTGGTCGCCAGTAGTCGTACCAGAGGCGATGTTTCTCGACGACTGCCTTTCGCAGCGGTTCGAGACTGGCCGGGGTGGGAACCCTGACTCCCAGTTGCCGGGCGATTTCCCGAGCTACCTGGGCCTGGGCAGTTGGGGTTACATGCAGGCCGTTGTCGGTAAGCTTCACCCGGGATTGGTTGAAGAGATTGACCAGGATCAACTTGCGTTGGCGAGCCAGTTCCGTGATCGTCTGTACGTAGGCCGCCAGGTCATCATTTCGTTTCGAGAGGTCAGGGACCAGGGGACTGGGCGGTTTCTCGAAAGGGGTCGGAGTGATCAATACGATCTGGCGGGCCTGCTGGCTGACCCCGTCAATCAATTGCTGGTAGCTCTTGCGAAAGGGTTCCAGGCCATCAGGCCCGGCCATGGATTCTAGCTGGCCAAATTGAATGAACAGGATCGTGGTACCGACCCGTTTGAGTTGATCGTCACGATTGCCGAAGCCATCCTTGCGCCAGCGTTCAATCACGCTGCCCTGGCGAAAGACGGTGTCGGCCTCCCAGGACAGGTCGCGGAACCGGGGGCGTGCCTCGGCAAAGGATCGAGTGAGGATGGCTTCCAGTTGTCCGCTTTGTTGCAGGTGTACCATGTTGGTGCCACCCAGGAAGGTCACAACGTCATTTTCCTGTAAGGTCAGGGAAGCCTGCGCGTGGCCCCGCGTTGGCAAGCCCAGGAGCAGGATCCCAAGCAGTAAGTATCCAGGGCAGCGGAGTAAGGGTCTCATGAGAAAATGTTCCCGGGTACCGATCATGCCGCGCAGCCGCGGAGCGGCAACGTACAGATTGTCAACCATTTCGACGCTGGTTTAAAGTACCTGGTTACGGATAATTTGCCTAGTAAGGATTCTTTCCAGCTGGCGATACGTGAGATCGTTCCGGCAAGTCAGTCTGCTTCTTCCCAGACCGAGTGGTAAGCACCAAGAGATTCGAAATGAGCCAGCAGCGCCGCGTAAAAAGCGTGCCCTCCCAGGGTGGCACTGTTGCCCACCACGATCAGCTTTCGGCGTGCCCGTGTGAGTGCCACGTTCATGCGTCGGGTATCGGCCAGGAAACCGATTTCCCCCTCCCGGTTGGATCGTACACAGGAAATCAGGACAGCTTCTTTTTCACGTCCCTGGAAACCATCGACGGTATCGATCTCCAATTCCTCTCCGTCCCATTGCTCGCGCAGCCATCGCACCTGGGCGGCGTAGGGTGTGATGATGGCCATGTCACGCAGGCTGACCCCCGTGGTATGCAGTTGACGGACCTTTTTAAGTAGCAACATGCCTTCCCGGGGATTGCGTTTGCTTTCACCGTCCGGTTCCAGTTCCTCGTCCCAGTCAGCCCCGGCCGTGTCGATAAAGGTTACCGCTTCGCGAGTCAGTGGGGATGGTTGAACCATCGGCAGTTCATGCAACAGGTGCGAGGCAACGGTTTCATCGGCGACCAATCGGTCGCCGTAGAATTGTTGCGATGAAAACTGCATGATGTCAGCGTGCATCCGGTACTGGATGTCGAGTTGTCGGGTGACCGTTTTTCCGTAATGTTCAACCAGTCGCTCCAGCAGGCTCGTGGTGAGACCCTCGCGTGCCGCGGTGGTCGAGAGCACGGTGGGGGGGAGTTGGCAATGATCCCCGGCCAACACGATCCGATCGGCACGTAGCACGGGAATCCAACAGCCAGGTTCCGTGCTTTGGCAGGCCTCGTCGATCACGGCTAGATCAAAGTGACGCGTGCCAAGTAGTTCCTCGTTAAAGGTGGTCGTGGCGCAGACGATGTCAGCGCGATCCAGGACGGACTCCACGGCCTGTTGCTCGAGTAGTCGAGCGTCGGCCTTGAGACGTTTTGCCTCTCGCCGCATCTCCTGCCGGGCACCAGGTGCCGGCCGGGCACGTGTAAAGCGGTCAGCTTTTCGGAACAGGTCTTCTGCCTCGCGAATCATGTCACGCACGATTTTCATGGCTTCATGCCCAGTGGCCTGGGCGTCCAGCGTGAAGTTGCGAAGCCGTTCACTCACGCGCGCCGGATGCCCAACACGAACCACCTTGCGGCCACGGTTGACCAGCCTCTCCAGCAGGTTGTCGACGGCGGTATTGCTGGGGGCGCAGGCCAGTACCCGGTTTCCCTGTTCGACAGCCTGGACAATGAACTCGACCACGGTCGTTGTTTTCCCAGTGCCAGGAGGGCCATGGATGATGGCCAGGTCATCGGCCGACAAGGCAAACCTGACGGCATCCTGCTGGGAGGCGTTAAGCGTGGTTGAGAAATCACAGGTGGGGCGTTCGGTGAAACGAGGTTCGCCGGTACCCAGCAGTACATCACGTAATGCCGCGGTACGCCCGCTGGAGTCCTCGACCGCCTGCAGGGCACGAGCTTGACGCTTGCGGGTAATTTCATCCGCGGAGAGGTCCAGTCGCAGGTGCTCTGCCTCCGGCCAGTGCGTCACGGACACCTCGATCGAGTCTCGACGACGTGCACTTACCACGCCGTGCTGGGAATCTCCCTCCCCATCCGTAGGCGCCAGGACCACGGGCGAGCCAACTCGCAATCGGTTCCAGGGCAGTTGCAGGGTGCGATTACGTTTGACCAGGGTCAGCCGGGTCCGTCCACCGAGGCCGGGCTCATGGTTCGTGATGACCAGATCGAGCAGGGTTTCTCCCGATTTTTCAGCGTTGGCCTTGGTGCCCTGCCTGCGCCGCTCGTCAATCCGGGCGGTTTCCGCTTCGGACTCGAGGGAGAGCCAGTGACGTAACTGTTGGAAATGTTTGTGACCTGGGATAACAGCTGCCTTTCAAAGCGATATCCTGCTTTTGCTGCAGGCTCTAGCTAATCTGCCGATTTGGATTGTGGCTCATGGTTGCCCGGGAGGAAAGGATACAATGAACCAGCAATCATGTCCAAACCCCGGTGGCAGGGTAGTAAGAAGTCATGGGTGACAGGACATGGTTCGTCAACCGTCCTCCCGTCTCCCCTGATCAACTGGAGCATCAACCCTTGTGCAATGTTTTCCCGAGTATGCTACAAAACATGGAAATCAAAATGGCACCACGTGCCACCAGTGCCGGTAAGTTGAACGGGTAACATTTCTTGACATTCTTTCCCTTTATTGTAAACGAGAACTAGGCATGTGTACCAAGCACTCTATCCACCTGGGCGATTTTCGGGTTGTCGTGACGCTCCTGGCTCTGTGCTGTTTTCCTGGGTTGGTAACGCAACTGCAGGCTCAATCCTTTGAGAAGACCCGTGCCGAGAACTGGCACCAGTGGCGTGGTCCCCTGGCGACGGGGGTGTCTCCGACGGCGCAGCCACCGATCCACTGGGGACCGGAAAAGAATCTTCGCTGGAAAGTCGCAGTGGAAGGACAGGGTAATTCCACTCCCATTATCTGGGGTAACAAGGTCTTCCTGTTGGCAGCAGTCAACACTGGCATCGTGGACCCAGAGCTTCCCAAACCGGAAGATCAACCCAAGCGTGTTTTCGGTATTACCTTTCCCAACACCCAGTACAAGTTCCTGGTTCTGTGTCTGGATCGCCAGACCGGCAAGGAAATCTGGCGGCGGATCGCCTCGCAGCACATTCCTCATGAAGGTCACCACAGGGATGCGGATTTCGCCTCGGCCTCTCCGATGACCGATGGTGAGCGACTTTACTGCTGGTTCGGCTCGGCGGGTCTGTATTGTTATGACCTGGATGGCAAGAAGCTCTGGCAGCGCAATCTGGGCCAGGCCCGCGTCGGTGCCAGCCTTGGGGAAGGCTGCTCGCCGGTCGTTCACGATGGCAAACTTGTCATCGTGCGAGACCATCAACGCCAGTCAACGATCGAGGTGTTGGATGCCAGGACCGGGGAAACAGAGTGGAAACGAGAGCGAGATGAAGGGAATGCCTGGGCCACTCCATGCGTCCTGGAATACGAGGGTCGAACTCAGGTGATCACGGCCGCCTCGAACATGATCCGCAGCTATGACCTGAAAGATGGCACGCTTATCTGGCAGTGCGGTGGCTTAACCGGTAACGTGACCCCCTGTCCGGTCGTCGAGAAAGACGTGGTTTATTGCATGAGTGGTTACAAGGGGTATGCGGTTATGGCCCTGCCGTTATCGGCCACCGGTGACATCTCGGACACCGAGCGAATTCTCTGGAAGAAGGAACGCGGGACGCCCTACGTGGCCTCGCCCTTGCTGTACGATGGCCTGCTGTTCTTCAATCAATCCAACCAGGGAATCTGGACCTGCCTGGATTCCAAGACGGGCAACACGGTGATGGATCGTACCCGGCTGCCAGGTGTTTCCAACATGTACTCGTCTCCCGTGGGGGCAGCCGGTCGGATGTACGTGACGGCTCGCGATGGTACCACGTTGGTTCTCAAGCGTTCCAGCAAACTGGAAGTGGTGGCCACGAATAAGTTGAACGAGACCATGAATGCGTCGCCGGCACTGGCTGGTAACCAGTTGTTTCTGCGGGGCCGCAAGCATGTCTTCTGCATCGCCCAGGATGATGGGAAATAGGTTTGCCCGGAGTTGGGCAGCAATCAGTTTACAGGACTACCTGGAGAGAAGAGGCAGCATGGATTTCACGCGACGCGGTATGACGTTCCTGTTCTTGATGATCACGGCGTTTTCATCGGCGGCCGTTCTGGCCGAGGAAAAAGAGGATACGACCACGCTCCGCGTGTTTATCTTCGCTGGCCAGTCCAACATGGTAGGATCCGATTCCAAGGTCAGGGACATCAAGCGTTTCCCGCCGTTCGCGGGACTGGAAGATCCGCAATCAAAAGTGAAGTTTTCCTACAGCATTGGCCGCGAAAACAAGAGGAACTCCGCTGGCTGGGTCGACCTGCAGCCGGTCAATAATGTCGTCGGACCGGAACTGAGCTTTGCCCGTCACGTGACTCGAAAAATTAAGGCCCCGATTGCCATCATCAAGGTGGCTGCGGGGGGGACACACCTGGGGGGAGATTGGAACCCGGATGAGCCGATTGGATTCAAGATGTATCCGTTGGCCCTGGGGCTGATCCGTGCTTCGCTGGCCGAGTTAGATAAGCAGCAGATCAAGTACCGGATCGAGGGGTTCATGTGGCACCAGGGCGAGAACGATATGTTCAACAAGGACTATATGCCCAACTATGGAAAGAACCTGCAAAACTTCCTGGCCTGTTGGCGACGAGACCTGGAAACTCCGCAGTTAAAATTCTACATCGGCGAACTCTGCACCAAGACGATCTGGGGAATGGACCTGCGGCCACGCATGTATGCCATTAGCCTGGGGCAGAAAGCGGTGACCAGCGTCGATCCACTGGCAGAATATATTGCCACGTCCCACGTGGGCGTGGAAATCGGGGGAGGTGTTGGACTGCACTATCACTACGGGACTCTCGGGCAGCTGGAGCACGGGGTGAACTATGCCACCGCTTACCTGGAGACGATCGGCAAGAAGCAGGCGGTGTCACGGCCGCTCACGAAGTGGCCCTATACGAAGGGCAGCCCGGTGAAGTTGTTCGTGCTGACAGGGCATCGCAACATGGAGGGTGAGCGAGCTTTTGTCCAGGAATTGAAAACGCTGGCCGGGAAATCTTCCCTGCTGCGAGACAACCCGCAGATTGCTTACAAGTACAGCATCGGGGGCGGTTACCGGGTGTCTGCTGGCTGGGAACCGCTGGGTCCAGCTGGTTATTACGATACGTTCGGGCCGGAGCTCAGCTTTGGCCACGCCTTGCAGGCCAAGGTTGCCGGTAATATCGCGATTGCCAAGTTCACGCACAGTGGCACGCAGATCATTGACTGGACGCCGGAAGGGAGCGAGGCAAAGACACGCAATATCTACCCGGGTTTTGTCAGTTTTGTGAAGGAGTCGATCAAGGAACTGACAGACAAGGGACAGCAGGTCGAACTGGCAGGTATTTTCTATCACCTCGGTGAAAACGACATGTCGTTTGGGCCCTATCGCCGCGATGCTCCCAAACGGTTACAGGCACTGATTGCCCAGAGCCGCCAGGATTTAAAAATGCCCAAGCTGAAGTGGTTTGTCAGCCAGCAACCTCCCACCGATGACAAGCGTGTCAACAATGTTGACGTGACCGCTGAACTCGAGAAGGTGGTGGCAGCCGATAGTAACCTGGTGCACATCAAGGCGTTTAACCTGCCAGCGCAGGAAAAGAAAATCGTGATTACCACGGAAGGGATCGTGGAACTGGGAGAAGTGATCGCCAAGGGGTATCTCTCCGGCCAGTAAGGCTGCCCGTTCAGAGCGACTTTTTCCAGCCGGCGGCGAATTGCCGGGACAGCGTGCTGACCAGGTCCGGGTGCTGGCTGGCCACGTTACGTGTTTCCCGTGGGTCGACCTGGTGATCGTACAGTTCGACGAATACCGGTTGAGCATCCGTCTTGCGGTGGTCTTTCCACACGACAAGGCGGTAGCGGGCCGTCCGCATCGTGTATCCCATCAGGTGATTCTCAAACAGGTCCCGGTTCCAGGCTTTTCCCTGCTGCTTGATGATGCGGTCTTCGACTTTTTCGATCAGGGGACCGAAAAATGTCTGCCGCATACCGGCAGACAGCGGGTTGGCAGCCCATTCGCGGAGGGCGGGATTCGGAAACTGGCTGAAAGCCGCTTGTTTCCAGGGCATGTTTGGGCTGTCGAGCAGGGGAGCAAAACTGTGACCTTCCAGGTGCTTCGGACGAGGTAAGCCAGCCAGTTCGCAGAGGGTCGGATACATGTCAACTAGCTCGACCAGTGCCTTGGACGACTTGCCCCGGACCTTCATATCCGGGGTCCAGATCATCATCGGTACCCGCGTGGCGATCTCGTAGTTGGTGGCCTTTCCCCAGATGCCCATGTCGCCGAGATGCCAGTCGTGGTCTCCCCAGACGATGATGATCGTGTTGTCTCGGACACCCGCGTCTTCCAGTGCCTTGATCATGTGGCCGACCTGCGCGTCGGCATAGCTGACGCAGGCATAGTAGCCGTGCAGCAGGGTGCGGGCCAGGTCGTCGCCAATCGGACCAGACTTGGGGATGCCGTGCCGGGTACGCAGTTCAAAGGAAGCGTGTAACCCGGTGGCGGCTCCGTCACGCGGTCCCTGGGTCTGGGTTGCCAACTTGATGTCGGCCGGGTCGTACATGTCCCAGTACTTCTTGGGTGCAATAAAGTCGAGGTGAGGCTTGGTCAGCCCCAGTGCCAGGAAGAGGGGTTTGTCTTTCTTCCTGGCCAGGTGATCCTTGAGCGTGGCGATCGCGAGCTGGGTGTTGAAACCGTCCTGGTAGGCATGATCTTCCACGTCTGCCGATTCGTAGGCGGGGCCATGGACCAGCCCCCCTGCACCAGCCTGGCCATACTTGGCGAACATTTTTTCCTTGTTACTGGCCCAGAGCTGTTGGTTTTCAGGCAGGGCATATTGGCCGGGCAGCCTGGGGTGCTTGTAGGGGCAGCGATTCCAGGCAGGCTTGCGACTCCAGGAATGATCGTTGTCGGTCATGCGGGCGTGATAGATTTTCCCGCAGTAGACGGCCTCGTAGCCATGCTTGATAAAGTGTTGAGGTAACGTGACGATGTTGGGATTCAGTTCACGAAAGTAGGCCGTGTTTTCGATGACACGGATCGTATCCGGGCGGGCACCGGTCATCAGGCTGGCACGCGAGGGACTGCAGATCGACTGCTGGCAGTAGGCTCGCTTGAACAGCAAGCCTTCACTCGCCAGCTTGTCGAGGTGAGGACTCCTGGCGATGGCCGATCCATAGCAACCCAGTTCCGGGCGCAGGTCATCAATCGCGATAAAGAGGATGTTGGGCCTGGCAGCCTCCGCGGGACCCGGGAGGATACAGGCGAGCAACAGGAGGTAGGGGATGATGCGTGTTTTCATGGAACGGTCCCAGGGTTTCGTTTGACGTGGTGTTGCCTCCAGCACGTGATCTCGGCAGGTCAATCGATTATAACGGATGCCATCCCGAGGTTGCAGTGTGGTTGCCGGGCTATCCGGCTGGGGGCGGAGTCCTGCCCTGGGATGCCGCCGTGGTAAGATAAATGCCTAGGCTGATTCTTGAGAAAAGGACGGATTGATGATTAACAAGAGAATTTACAGGCGTGCCACCAGCATGATGGCAGCACTGACCATCGCCATGACGGTGGCCACGGTCATGGCGGGAAATCGGCCCAATATCATCCTGCTCATGGGAGACGATCACGGCTGGGATGAGACTGGCTACAATGGGCACCCTCATCTGCAGACACCCGTCCTGGATGACATGGCTGCCCGCGGTCTCCGCCTGGATCGGTTCTACTCAGCACATCCATCCTGTTCACCGACTCGTGGCAGCGTGATCACGGGTCGTCATCCCAATCGCTACGGAACATTTACTCCCAACTATTCCATTCGCCCGGAGGAAATCAGTATTGGCCAGGTCCTGTCTCATGCGGGTTACGCCTGTGGCCATTTTGGCAAGTGGCACCTGGGACCGGTGAAAGCTGCGTCTCCGACCAATCCGGGAGCATTCGGCTTTAAACAATGGTTGTCGCACGACAATTTTTTTGAATTGAACCCGGTGCTCTCCCGCAACGGAGGGCCGCCGACTCGTTTCCCGGGGGAAAGTTCGGAGATTATTGTCAGGGAAACGATTCGTTTCCTGAAGACGACGCAAAGGCAAAAGAAACCTTTCCTGGCGGTGGTCTGGTTCGGCTCGCCCCACGAACCCTACAGCGGTTTGCCGAAAGATCTTGCTCTCTATGACAACCTGCCGGCTGAATATGCCGACAAGCAATTCAAGTTGACCTCCAATGAAACGGGGCGACCCACGAAACGACCACTTCGTGATGTGCTCAGGGAACGCTACGCAGAGATCACGGCCATGGACCGTTCGATTGGCCAGCTCCGCCAGTGGTTGAAGCAGGAGAAGCTGCAGGACAATACGTTGCTCTGGTATTGCGGGGACAATGGCACGCCCGGTGACGGGATCGTGACGTCGCCATTTCGTGGGCAGAAAGGGACGATGTACGAGGGAGGAGTTCGCGTTCCTGGGATCATCGAGTGGCCATCACGGATCTCGACAGCGCGTGTTTCCAGTGTGAATAGCGTTACCAGTGATACCTTGCCCACGCTTTGCGACCTGCTCGATTTGCCTTTGCCCAGCCGGCCGCTGGATGGTATTTCCCTGGAGCCGTTGATCGCTGGCCAGATGAAACAACGACCGAGCCCCATTTGTTTCTGGAGTTTTGATGTCAAGCGGGAATCACGGCAACCGGTCTACATCGAGGCCGGGCTGCAGCAAGGAACCACGCCGCTGGTCAAGATGATGGGTGATCTCTATACGCGCAATTTTCGCAACTATCATCACAAGCAAATCACCCCGGCAGACTTCGCAGGGTCCCGCGTGATCCTGGACAACCGCTACAAGCTCGTGGTGAACGGCCAGGGACGCGACGCATCGAACCGGGAATTATTTGACGTGCGGAAAGACCCGGGTGAAAAGAATAACCTGCTCCAGGCTCATCCCCAGGTTGCGGACGCGTTGCAGCAACAGTTGGTCTCCTGGCAGCAATCGGTTCTGAAAAGTCTGACCGGTGCCGATTACCGTTAGTAAGCGTCGGCAGCTTTCTTCGCGGCTGCAGGGCAGGGTTTTGGCCTTGCCGGGCCGTTGTGGCGTGCGAGGTAAGGAAAATCTTCAAATAAGAATCACATCATGTTACACTGAGGACGGTATTTGCTCCCCTTTCGCAGGAACGATCAAGAAGCATGAATAACTTGCGTATGAAAGTTTGCCGGTGGTCTTCGTCGTTGATGCCAGGCCTGTCCTGGAGCATCTTGCCAATGCTGGCTGCGGCCTGTTTGCCAGGGAGTATCGGATTTGCTGCGGAAGAGAAACCGATTGATTTCAGTCGTGATATCCTGCCGCTTTTGTCAGAAACATGTTTCAAGTGCCACGGTCCGGACCAGGCCAATCGCGAGGCCGGTTTAAGGCTCGACAAGCATGAGGGAGCCCTCGCCAAGCTGGAGTCCGGCAACGTGGCCCTGGTTCCTGGCAAGAGCAGCGAGAGCTCGATTTACCAGCGCATTACATCCAAGGATCCGGAACTGCGTATGCCACCGATCGACTCGGGAAAAGAACTTACCCAGGCAGAGATCGAGCTGCTGAAAAAATGGATTGATGGTGGTGCACAGTGGTCAGGTCACTGGGCATTCCAGGCTCCCCGGAAACCGGAGTTGCCTGGGCCCGTGAAAGACTGGAAGGCAGAGAACCCGATCGATTTGTTTGTCCAGCCGCGATTGCAGGCGGTCGCGTTGAAGCCGGCACCCGAGGCGGGTAAGGAGACGTTGATTCGCCGACTCACACTGGACCTCACCGGGTTGCCCCCGACGATCAAGGAAGTGGATGCTTTTCTCCAGGACGAGTCCCCGGCGGCTTATGAGCGCGTGGTGGATCGCCTATTGAAATCCTCTCGCTACGGGGAACACATGGGACGGCGCTGGCTGGATGCGGCTCGCTTTGCCGACACCCATGGCCTGCACCTGGACAACGAGCGATCTATCTGGCCCTACCGGGACTGGGTGATTGATGCCTTCAATCGCAACCTGCCGTTTGACCAGTTCACGATCGAGCAACTCGCCGGGGACCTGTTGCCCAACCCCACGCTGGCACAACGCGTGGCTACCGGATTCAACCGCTGTAACGTGACGACCAGTGAAGGCGGGTCGATCAACGAGGAATATTTTGTGCGCTATGCCGTGGATCGTGTCGAAACGACCTCGACGGTCTGGCTGGGCCTGACGTCGGGCTGCGCCGCCTGTCATGATCACAAGTACGACCCGCTGACCCAGAAAGAGTTCTACCAGTTGTTCTCCTACTTCTTCAGCCTCACGGAGAAAGCGATGGACGGCAATGCGCTGTTGCCGCCACCGGTTGTTCGGGTGCCGACCAAGAAACAGCTGGCGTCACAGCAGCAGTTGCGAGAGCAGATTGCTGCTGCCAAGAAAGAAATCGAGACGGGGGTGGCGAACTGGAAGTACGTGGATCCCATGGTGGATGCCAAGCCCTTGCCACTGACGCAGAACGACAAGGTCTGGTTCGATGATGAGTTGCCGGAGGGTGCCAAGCCCCAGGGGAACGGCCCCAATCCCTGGAAGTTTGTCACGGCACCGGATCACCCGGTTTACAGTGGTAAGAACTCGAGCGTTCGTACGGGCAAAGGGATTACCCAGCACTTCTTTACCGGGGCCAAGAAACCACTGGTCATTAACGAGAACGACCGGTTGTTCGCCTACGTCTACCTGGATCCGAAGGATCCGCCGGAAACAGTGCAGTTGCAGTTCAATGATGGTACCTGGGAACATCGCGCTCACTGGGGTGCTGACAAGACATTTCTGCCCGGGCGCAAGAATGCGTCCAATATGCCCATGGGACCCTTGCCGGAAACTGGTAAGTGGGTGCGGCTGGAAGTACCGGCAGCCACGGTGGGTCTCAAGCCCGGGGCCAAGCTCAATGGCTGGGCGTTTACCCAGTTCAATGGAACCGTTCACTGGGACAAGGCGGGCGTGGTGACGATCGGTGCCCTCTCGCCGCCGCAGCAGGCCTCGCTCACGCAATGGGAACACTTCCGAGCCAAGATCAAGCAGCCGGGCTTACCCGCTGATGTCCAGAAGGTCCTGGACGTTGCCAGGGATAAGCGAACGAAGGAACAGGGTGAGAAATTGCTCCGTTATTATCTGCAGCACGTGAATCCCGAGTCGCGGAAGCGATTCGCCGAGCCGCTCAAGAACCAGGATACCTGGAACAAGGAACTGGCGGGAATCGAGAAGGCGATCCCGTCGACGTTGATCATGCAGGAACGCAAGCAACCTCGGCAGGCCCATATCCTGGAACGTGGTCAGTATACCGAGAAGCGTGAGAAGGTTTCCTCGCTGCTTCCCGCCTGGCTGGGGACACCCGTGGAAGGTGCACCGGGTAACCGGCTGGGCCTGGCTCAATGGCTGGTCAGTCCGACCCATCCGTTGACGGCGCGCGTGACCGTGAATCGTTTCTGGCAGCATTATTTTGGTGCCGGTTTGGTCAAGACGTCCGAGGATTTCGGGGTCCAGGGTGAGCAGCCCTCGCACCCGGCGCTGCTCGACTGGCTGGCGGTTGATTTTATCGAATCCGGCTGGGACATGAAGCGGCTGCACAAGATGCTCGTGATGTCGGCGACGTACCGCCAGTCCTCCCACATGTCGGAGCAGAAACTGGCAGCGGATCCACAAAATCGCTGGTTGTCACGTGGTCCTCGTTTCCGTCTCGATGCGGAGGTGATTCGAGACCAGGCACTGGCCATCAGCGGGTTGCTCGTCGAGGAAATCGGTGGCAAGAGCGTGCGGCCCTACCAGCCATCCGGACTCTGGAAACCTGTCGGTTTCGGGGGCAGTAACACCTCCGTGTTCAAGCAGGATAAGGGTGAAAAACTCTATCGTCGCAGCATGTACACGTTCTGGAAACGAACATCGCCCCCTCCCACGATGACGATTTTTGATGCTCCCGACCGTGAGACCTGCCAGGTTCGACGGGCACGCACGAACACGCCTCTGCAGGCGCTGGTCCTGATGAACGATGTCCAGTTTATCGAGGCGGCTCGCAAATTCGCGGAGCAGGTGATGAGCAAGGGAGGTGCCGGGACCGAGCAACGGGCCACGTTCGCATTTCGCAGCGTACTGGCTCGACGTCCCAGTACCAGTGAACTGGCAACGTTGACAAAGCTGTTCACGGACTACCAGGCAGAATTCAAGGCAGCTCCTGGATCCGCAGGAAAATTGCTGGCGGCCGGAGAGTCCGCGCGCAATGAAACACTGGATGTGAACGAACTGGGAGCGTGGACGATGATCGTGCACCTGCTGTTGAATCTTAGTGAGACTGTTACCAAGGGTTAGGAACGCAAAGCGATGGATCCATTACGTGAAGCCAAGTTGATTGAAACACGCCGGCATTTCTTTGGTCGGGCGGCAGCTGGTATCGGTACGGCAGCACTTTCCTCGTTGCTTAATCCAGACCTGTTTTCTGCCACATCGGATTCGCAAGACGTGGTCGGCGGCATGCCGGACCTGCCTCATTTTGCTCCCAAGGCCAAGCGGGTCATCTACCTGTTCATGTCAGGGGCCCCGTCCCAGCTGGATATGTGGGATTACAAGCCCAAGATGAATGACTGGTATGACAAGGATCTGCCCGACTCGGTTCGTAACGGACAGCGGATCACGACGATGACTTCGGGCCAAAAACGGTTCCCGATCGCACCGTCCACGTTCAAGTTCAAGCGGCACGGACAACATGGGGCCTGGGTCAGTGAGGTGCTGCCGCACACGGCCAGGATTGTCGATGAGCTGGCCGTGATCAAGACCGTCAATACCGAGGCTATTAACCATGACCCGGCGATCACGTATATCCAGACCGGCAGCCAGTTGCCGGGACGGCCCAGCACGGGCGCCTGGATGTCCTATGGCCTGGGCAGTATGAACCAGAACCTGCCCACCTTCGTGGTCCTGCATTCCACGGTCAATGGTGGCTTTGGGGGGCAGGCCCTCTACGCACGCCTCTGGGGTTCCGGCTTCCTTTCCACGCGACACCAGGGCGTTAGCCTGCGGTCCAGTGGTGATCCGGTCCTCTACCTGTCGAATCCCGATGGGATGACGGACAAGATGCGGCGACGCATGCTGGATGAATTGGCCAAGCTGAATCGCGAGCGTTACAGCGAGGTGGGCGATCCGGAAATCCAGTCACGCATTGCCCAGTACGAGATGGCATACCGCATGCAGACCTCGGTTCCGGAACTGGCCGATATCTCCGGGGAATCGAAGCACACACTTGACATGTATGGGCCGGAGGTCAAGAAGCCGGGAACCTTTGCGGCAAATTGCCTGCTGGCTCGACGTCTGGCCGAACGTGGCGTGCGATTCACACAGGTCTTTATTCGCCAGTGGGATCAACATGGTAACCTGCCACGGGATATCCGGCGGCAGTGCGGGATCGTCGATCAGCCCTGCGCTGCCCTGATCAATGATCTCAAGCAACGAGGTATGCTGGATGACACGCTGGTGATCTGGGGTGGTGAATTCGGTCGTACCATTTATTGCCAGGGTGGCCTGACCAAGGCCAACTACGGACGAGATCATCATCCGCGCTGTTACACCAAGTGGATGGCAGGTGGTGGCATCAAGCCCGGGATCGTCTATGGTGAGACGGACGATTTTAGCTACAACGTGCAGGAAAACCCGGTCCATATCCATGACCTGAACGCAACCATCCTGCATTGCCTGGGAATCAATCACGAGAAACTGGTCTTCCGGTACCAGGGGCGAGATTTCCGCCTCACCGATGTGCATGGCAACGTGGTCAAGGAGATCCTGGCCTAGGGCGACCTTCCGCCGGCCCCGTTGTCGGTCGAGGATCAGGGAGGTTATGAATTCCAGATGGCTACACCGACGCCCGGATACCAGGACCAGTTGGAATCGGCCGTGGAACAGTTGTACAGCCTGATCACCAGGGGAAAGTGGACTGGTGACTACGATCCGTTGCTGGCGGAGTTCGCTGAGCAGGACCAGGACCAGGCGCGGCTGGACCTGGAACGTGCCAACGCCAGGATCTCCCGGCAACCCGCTCCGCGCAAGGCTACTATGCCGCCATGGCTGCGAAGCCGTTTTGACCTGGCTAAACCAATTGGCAGCGGTGGCATGGCAACGGTCTACCTGGCCACTGACCGGGAATCCGGCCAGGACGTGGCGGTCAAGGTGATCCACGAGGGGCAGAACCTGGCCAGGTTTCGGCAGGAAGCGGCCCTGCTGCAGGAAATTGATTCAGCACATATCGTCAGGGTTCGTGAGTTGATTGAACCGGAGGACGCCACGGTACCGGGTGCGGCCATCGTGCTGGACTACATCGACGGGCCCCACCTGGGTAAGAAGATCCGCCAGGGGGGCCAGGACATGGACTTCGCCGAGATTGGCTACTGGATGTCCGGCGTTGCCCAGGCAATGGTGGACGTCAGCCGTAAAAACGTCACTCATCGTGATATCAAGCCAGCGAATATCCTCGTGCGCCAGTCAGATAACGCGGCCCTGCTGACGGACTTTGGCCTGGCCACGGATCGTAATCCGAGCGTGAAACTTTCGATTTCCGGGATGGTGCTGGGGACAGCCTGCTACATGTCTCCCGAACAATCCTATGATTCCAAGGGAGCGGATGTCCGCAGCGATATCTACGGATTTGGTGCCACGTTCTATCACGTTTGCACCGGCACCCCACCTCACGTCGGTGATGACTTCGTGGACACGCTCTACCAGGTACGGCACGCTCCGCTGGCTTCACCGCTGGCACATAACCCGGACATTCCTGCAGGCCTGGTTCGTATCCTGGAAACCGCCCTGGCCAAGAGTCCTCGTGATCGTTACCAGGGCTTCGAGGATCTCAAGTTGCAGTTGGATGATTTCATGGAACAGCCTGTAAGCCGAGAGCATTTCCTCGCAGAGCCGCCCGCCATGCAGTCGGCTCCGCCGCCCATGTTCAACCGTGATGTGCCCAGGATGAGCGAGCCCATGGACATGGAGGAAACCAGGGAAAGAAAAGTCGACTTTGCCACGGTCGATGCAGCGTCGTCACCGCTGTCCGCGGGACCGCTTGCTCACCGTCGCTTTGCCAATGGCAACGGTATCCAGGTTGTCGTGGGAGACATTGTCGAGAAAGGTCAGACCTCCGAAGTGCTGGTCAGTTCCGACGATGGATTGCTGCGCATGGCAGGTGGTGTGGCCCTGCGGATCCGGCAGGCAGCTGGCGACCAGGTGCAACAGGAAGCCGAGCGATTTGCCCCGGTCCAGGCAGGCCGGGTCATTGCGACCTCGGCCGGGGATTTGCCACAGCGAATGATTTTCCATGCGATCACGCTGGCACAACCGGTCTGGGCCAGCGACGATCGTTATATTCCGACGCCCGACCTGATCCGAAATATCCTCGACTCGTGTTGCTACCATGTTGAATCGTCACAGGTGCGATCGATTATCTTCCCCCTGCTGGGAACCGGGATCGCCGGGATGGATTCCAATGCCTGCCTACAGACCATGCTGGAGTACCTGGTTCGAGAACTGGAGACCGGGATCACACCCTTGCAGGAAGCGACCATCGTGATCCATCCGGCGGATCTGGACGATCTGGACGACGATATCGAGCAGCTGCTATGAACCTGGAATACCTGGTAGATTCATTAAGTCGGACAGGGCAGCACACGCCTCAAAAAGCGCGTGGGTCGGTCACTCGTATGATCGAGCGTATCGGCGCCGGTGACCAGGATGCCCTGGAATTGCTGTTTGACGCCGTGATGGAACAGTTGCATGACAAGGCCGCTGCGATTCTCTGTCGATACCAGAACGCCGTCGGGCTGGATGCGGATGACCTGGTCAATACGGTCTACCTGAAGCTGATCAATAAGCTGGCCGCTTGCCAGATCACCAACCGGCAACACTTCCTGGGCATCGCGTGCCAGCGCTTTCACTGGTTGCTGCTCGATACCGTGCGGGCGCAGCGAGTTATCCACCAGGGCCTGTCATTTTCGTTGCCTGCCATGGATGGTGATACACCAGACGAACTCGTCATTCAGGCGGAAGATATGGCACAGGTCCTGGAGGCGATCAGCGGGCTGGACGATTCATTGCAGCAACTGATCAAGATGCGCATGTACCTGGACATGACGTTCGAGGAGATCGGCCAGGAGTTGAACCTGGGCAGTTCCACGGTTCATGATCGGTATCAAAAAGCCCTCGACCTGCTCAAGCAAGCGTTGCCCTGATCTCGACCAGCTGATGCAAAGGGCAGGATCGCAAGCCTCCGGTCGAGGCCTCCAGACCCCATGGGGCAAGCGGTTTTCGACGTGGCGCAAGGAAACCGCAGATTTTCCCAGGAATTGTCCGGATGATTTCCGGGTTCGTTCTCTTACCTACCAGAAGGCAACACGCGAGCAGTGGTTGTCACGATTTGGATAAAGGTAACAAGGAGAACAGGAAATGTTAAAAATTCCCACGATTGAACGTATGCCACGACAACAACATGGTTCCATGACGGTGGTCCCCCTGAAGGCCCACTTTGCAGAACAGGCCAACTACCTGCTTGGCAGCGAGGCGATGACCAGGGGACTGGTTAAAGTCCAGGAGGTAAATCAACAGGGCAGTGTTTCCACGCTGCACGTGGAGAACGTCTCACCGTCATTTGTCCTTTTCATTGACGGTGATCAACTGATCGGTGCCAAGCAGAACCGTGTATCCAACACGACGGTCCTGTTGGCTCCCCAGAGTAGTTCGACGATTCCCGTCAGCTGCGTGGAACAGGGGCGCTGGGGCTACAAGTCGGCCCAGTTCCAGCCGAGTCCGGAGGCTGCTCCTCCCAGTATCCGCAAGATCTTGCGAAAGTCGACGATGGATTCGATCCGGGAGAATGGTGAACACGAGGCTGACCAGGGAGCTATCTGGAACGAGATTTCCCGGAAACAGCAATGCCTGTCTGCTCACAGTGAAACCCAGGCGATGTCGGATACGTATCAACATGTCGAACAGGAACTGGACGCCTACCAGTCGAACATCAAGTATACGCCGGGTGCCAACGGCTTCCTGGTGGCGATCGGCAGTCGTGTGGTGGGGCTGGACCTCTTTGATTCGGCGCAGATCTGTGAGCAGATCTGGGATCGAGTGGTGCGGGGATTTTCCCTCGATGCGGTGGAGTACAAGCAGAAACCGGCCGAACTTAGCGAGCAGGATGTGGAAGAAGCCGTCGGGCGTTTTCGCTTTGCTTCCTGGCAACAGGTTCCCGCGGTGGCAGCCGGGGAAACCTACCGGGTAGAGATCGAGTCTTCTTCGTCTGATGCAACTCCCTGGCACTACGCAAGAAATGGTGAATTACTGGGGCCTGTCAGTATCGAGGTGATTCGGAAAATGCTGGCACAGGGTTCGATTGACCTGTCGACCAGCGTCTGGACCCCGGGGATGCCGGAATGGTCACCGGCAGCCATGGTACCCCAGCTCGGTTTTCCGCCCCAGGCGGACGATTCGTTCATGGCCAGTGCCCTGGCCCTGGATGGCCAGCTGGTGCATGGCAGCGCGATGTTGAACTAGTTCGCATCCGCTGCAGGGACGACATTAATCTGTCGAGGGTCGCCAGGGTTGGGGGCCGTCGGCAGATTTTGCCCGTAGGAACTTGGCGTCCACCTCTCGGTACCAGGCATGCAGATCTTTCCGCATGCTGTTAACTCGCTCCGGGTTTTTGGCCGCCAGGTCGTTCCGTTCGCCGATATCTTCTGACAGGTCGAACAGGTGGACACGACCATCCTCAAAGCGTTCGATCAATTTCCAGTTGCCGGTGCGTACGGCGGCGCCCGGAAAACCACCCTGGTTACTGTAGTGAGGATAGTGCCAGTAGAGGTTCTGGCGGCCCAGCGAGTCGCTCCCCTTGAGCAGTGGCATCAGGTCAACTCCATCGATCGGGCCGGCACCGGCCACCTTGCCGCCGGCAGAATGAACGAAGGTCGGGAAGAAATCGGTGCTCATGACCGGGTGGGAAGAGACGGAGCCAGCCTTGGTGACACCGGGCCAGCGGACAATGAAATTCTCCCGGATGCCTCCCTCGTACAGCCAGCCCTTACCTCCCCGCAGCGGCAGGTTCGAGGTGGGCGATCCTTCGCTCGTGGAGAGCCCGCCATTGTCGGAGGTAAAGCAGACCACGACCTCGTCCTCCAGTCCCAGGTCGTCGAGTTTCTTGAGTACCTTGCCGACTGCCAGGTCCATGGCCTCGACCATGGCCGCGTAGACGGCATGCTTTTGCAGGATGCGGACCTTGCGCGGCCCCTTGTTCCGGGGGAAGACCATTTCCTCTTCTCCGAATTCCGGACCATTAACCGTGGCGGCCTTTTTCTTGTACTTGGCAACCAGGTCGGGACGCCCGATGAGAGGCGTGTGCACACTGTAGAAAGCCAGCACGGCCAGGAACGGTTGATCCTTGTTCTTCTCGATGAACTGGCAGGTCTCGGTGGCCAGGCGATCCGGCAGGTGTTCTCCCTCGGGACCATCTTTCAAGCGAGGATTTCCGTAGGGTGAGAAATACCGCTTGCCCCCGTACGGACCACCACGAGTAATGCCACCACGATTTACATCATATCCCTGGCTCTCGGGCCAGAATTGCTCGGGTCCCAGGTGCCACTTGCCGGCAAAGAAGGTCGCGTAACCCTGTTGCTTGAGCGCCTCGGCCATGGTGACTTCTTCATGGTCCATGCGATCGTGCAGTGGGGCCGAGTTAAAAAAACCTCCACGTCGACCGCTGAAAAAGTTCGTGGCGTCCTTGCGCGATGGGTAACGACCGGTCTGGATGCCAAAGCGCGTTGGTGAACAGACCGGGTTGGCCGCGTAACCGTCCGTGAACTTCATCCCGGAACGAGCCAGTGCGTCAATGTTGGGAGTCTCGTAAAACGTCTTTGGGTTATAGGCACCGACGTCCATGTAGCCCAGGTCATCCACCACGATCAGCACATAGCTTTGTTTTTTCTTGCTGGCCTGAACGGCTGCCTCAACGGGAACCACGAACGTACCGGCCAGTAAAAGAATCGTGCTGATCAGCAGGAGGAGAGATTTCGTAACCTTCATGGGAATTCCTTGTGGATCGGATGTTCGAAAGCTGCCAGGGACTTGCTCCTGTTGGTTGTAACTGATTTCCCGCCGTTGCCCATATCCTGGCAGCGGTTTTTCAGCTTAAAAGGCCGGCCCGGAAGCTCGATACGAAATTCGAACGACACGGATACGGACCTTTTGTTATCATGGATAATATTGGAAAGCCCACTGGTTCGATGACCTGAAGAAACATCTTATGATCCGTTTTACTCCTCTCCTGCTGTTGATCGCCTGTTCCGTGCTGGCGGAACCCGTGGCGGCCCAGGAATCGCAAATCTACCTGGAGAAGATCAAGCCGATTCTCCGTGCTCGCTGCTATGCCTGCCATGGTGCTCTCAAGCAGGAATCGGATCTGCGACTTGATACGGCGAAGCAGATGCAGGCCGCTGGTATCCTCAAGAGTGGTAAGCTCCTGGAGCGAGTGAGCTCGGATGACCTGGACCACCGCATGCCACCGGAAGGGGAACCACTGGAACCCGAGCAGATTGCCAGCATTCGCCAGTGGATCAAGGCGGGAGCCCATGTTCCGGCCAGGGAAGTGGCCGAGATTGCCCCGGGAGACCACTGGTCATTCCAGCGCATCGAACGCCCCGCGGTTCCTCCGGGTGGCCCAGCCAACCCGATTGATGCTTTCCTGGCGGCAAAATACCGCCAGCATGGCCTCGTCCCGCAAGGTGAGGCGCCGCGAGTGATCCTGTTGAGACGGTTATACATCGACCTGGTCGGTGTTCCACCAACGGCGGCAGAGATCGCGGCCTTTGAAAATGACAAGTCGCCGCAATGGTATGAAAGTGTGGTCACGCATTTGCTTGATGATCCGCGTTATGGAGAACGCTGGGGACGACACTGGATGGATGTCTGGCGGTATAGCGACTGGTGGGGACTGGGTGCGCAACTGCGCAATAGCCAGAAACATATCTGGCACTGGCGCGACTGGATCGTTGAATCACTCAATGACGACATGCCTTACGACGAGATGGTGCGGCTCATGTTGGCCGGGGATGAACTGCACCCGGGTGATCTCGACAAGCTGCGGGGCACCGGGTACCTGGCCAGGAACTGGTTCCTCTTCAACCGTCACCAGTGGATGGAAGAAACCGTGGAGCACGTCGGCAAGGCATTCCTTGGGCTCACGTTCAATTGTGCGAAGTGCCACGATCACAAGTTCGATCCGATAGCCCAGCAGGACTTCTACAGGATGCGGGCGTTTTTCGAGCCGTATCACGTGAGGACCGATGTCGTGCCGGGTGAGCCGGATGTCATGCGCGATGGCATTCCACGCGCCTTTGACGGAGAACTGGAAACTCCCACCTACCTGTTCGTGCGGGGTAATGAAAAGAACCCGGACAAGTCGGTCGTCATGAAGCCTGGTGTACCGGAAGTGCTGAATTTCAAACCATTGCAAATCAACCCGGTTACCTTACCTGCAGTAGCCTGGCAGCCGGAACGCCAGTCATGGGTCATGGAAACACACCTGGCCGCTGTCACGAAAAAGGTTGCTGCCGCCCAGGCAGCAGTCAAGAAGGCCCAGGAGCAACACTTGGCGGCCAGCAAGAAGCTTGACGAACTTGCCAGTAAGTCGAAACCGAAACCGATACCGTCCACGAAGCCGGCCACCACGTCAGGTGAGTTGCTGGTTCACGAGATGTTTGAAACACTCGATAAGAAACGCTGGAAACTGTTCGGCGGTGACTGGCTCAACAAGCCTGGGCAGCTGGAACAGAATCGTGATGGGGCCCAGCGGGCTGCCCTGCGACTGCTCGCAACGCCACCGCGGGATTTTGAAGCAGCACTACGCTTTACGATCCGGGGTGGGAGCAAGTGGCGCAGTGTCGGGATCTGCTTCGATGTGACCCAGCCGGATCCAACCCAACCGTTTACAGCAGCCGACAGTGAACAACAAGTCTATGCCAGCGCCGTGGCCGGCGGCTCCAAGGTTCACGCCTCCTATAACAAGGCTGGCAAATGGAACTATCCGGCCGGTGGCATGCGGGGATTGCCTGTCGAGTTGGGCAAAGAGTACACGCTGCGAATCCAGGTCCGGGGGACCCTGATCAATGCTTTCCTGAATGATCAATTGGTCGTGGCCTGGCACACGCCGTTAGCTCGCCGCGACGGGCAGTTGCAGCTTACCACCTTCGACGTGCTTCCCATCTTCCGGGAGTTCTCGCTCAAGGCCCTCGATCCCGCCGTGAAAATGGCCGAGGCTGCAGCCAAGCCGGCTCAGCAACCGCTGACGGTGCCGGCGGCCCAGGCGGCAGTTGCCAAGGCCGCGGGTGCCATCAAGCTCGCAGAAATGGACCTGCAGATCGCCCAGGCGGAAAAGGTAACCGTGCAGAAGCGGGGAGCCGCGCTGCGTGCTGCCTGGGAGGACAAGGGTGAAAATCTCCAGCGGCAAACGAAAGAAACTGCCATCCGGGCGCAGCAACAGTTGGCCTTGCTCAAGAACCGTCGCACGCTGGCCGATGCAGAAATCCGCCTGGCCTCGGGGGCGGCGGACAGGAAAGCAGCTATTGAAAAGGAACTTGCCGCGGCAGGAAAGTCCGTGGCAACGGCACAGAAACAGTTGGAGGCTCCCGTCGATCCCAAGGCGACAGTGGCATCGTTCGTGGGAGCAAAATGGTCTGCAACGCGATTCCTGGAATCACGAACCGATGACCCGACGATCGCGTTCCCGGCCCAGAGTACGGGACGCCGCACGGCACTGGCCAACTGGATCACCGATCGTGACAATCCACTGGCGGCCCGCATGGCGATTAACCAGATTTGGATGCGGCACATGGGACAGCCACTGGTGTCGACGGTGTTCGATTTTGGACGCAAGGGAACCCCGCCGGTCCATCCCCAGTTGCTTGACTGGCT
>JAYGDH010000219.1:0-1598 GCA_046583055.1 Pirellulaceae bacterium
ATCCGGATTGGTTTTCAGCCGTCTCACGATTTACCCTTGATTGCATTGATCAGGACCGCACCACTCTACGTATCCTGGAACGCATGGGGCAGTCATTAGCCGAGCAGCTGCATCACGCCCCCCAACTGCCTCCTGGATGGACAGTCGCTCACGGGCATCCCAGGGTCAAGGCACGCCATGTTGTCGTGGGGATAGAAATTCGTCCACCCTTTTTGGACATCGTCTGCAAATCGAGTGCGCATTTTCACCTTGCTGTCTCCGCAACGAGCAAATCGGGAAAAGAAGTGATCTTGAGTCACGAGGAGTACCCTCGCCTGGGAAATTCTGATATCGAATGGCAGCGCTGTGATTGGAACACTTCCGAAGAGTTATCTGCTTTGTTTTCGCATTTACCGGCGAAGATACTCAGCATCCTCAACGATCGACTCGAACCTTGTCAGGATTTTCCCTGCGTCAATTCCCGATGGTCACCCGAGGTGAGACAGGCTTTGCTGGTCGTGGTTCCACTGCGGCTGGCGCAAGAAGCACAATGGCGAGGAGAGGTTGCCTGGTATCGCGAGTTAATTGACGATTGCCTGAGAACTTTACAGACGATGCCGGAGGATGATACGACGATTGTCTATCGGCTGTTCTTTCAACTCTTGCTGCTGGAAATGGCAGCACCCGAGGATCGAGAAAGTCTTAGTCGAGAATATCACCGGCTGGGAAGATGTTTGGCAAAGCTTCGCTGCCACGATGCAACACTTCCGTTCAATCCCGTACTTGCCTACGAGAAACAGAAGAAGAGCGATTCATCCTACCTGGGTCGAAAACTGAACGGAAAAAACGGCCTCGAAAGGGACGTGTATAGCGGCCTTGGCAGGGAATGGCTGCTCATGGCCGCCCGGCTTGAGCAGCTTATCGACTTGATGCCTTTCGGTAGTACAAGTCCGTGATCTTCTCGCGACGATCACGTTTCGCATTTGAGTTTAACCCACAACGATCAAAAAGGAGGTATTCATTTGAGAGTCTACTTGACCAAGTTTTGCCCCGTGTTTGGAAACCGCGGTACCGGATTGTGTACGGTTCACTTTTCACGCGAGGTCCCCTGGGTCGTTTTTACACGAATGGACTTTGGCTGTGAGTTCAATCCGTTTGTCGATTGCCACGCGGACAAGTTCATGGATTTTGACATGGTGGCCAGCAAAGCCGTCAAGGCGAACGTGGGCCGCAGTGCAATCGAGATGACGGATTGCTTTGAGACAATCCGCGGGTTCCTGGTGAGCCTGACCCATCTTGATGGTGTCGAAAACCTCGTTGATCAGTCACGGTATTCGCTCTCTTTTCATATTGCCCCGGGATTTCCTCCCCGGCAGTTGGCGATCGATGCTGGGCATTGTGTCCAGCGGCATTTTTACCCAGGCGAAGAAATCATCCTGGAACAAGTGGTGGCCGACGAAAGTGACGTGAATATTGATCCGCTGGTACCCGGACAGCGATCCTGAGTTGTTTAACCCTCTACTAATTAGGAGAAAGAAATGAAACGTCTATTTATCTTATTGGAGCAGAATCAGGGTGGTGCCGAGTACGACAATGGTGATGGAATTACCAGGTGTAAG
>JAYGDH010000284.1:0-4018 GCA_046583055.1 Pirellulaceae bacterium
TTCCGGATCTGCGATCGTAATTCACTGCTTTCGCTGCGTGTAGCCAGCAGCGTGGATAGTCGCTCAACCTGCTGCTGCCGGTTATGTAGCAGAAAGCGTGCTCTTTGTAACGCGAAACTCTCAATACCCTGGAGGCTGTGCGTGAGACTCTCCTGGGCCCAATGTGCCGCCTGGCTGGGAATATGCTGCGAGGTTGCCGCGCGGATGAAAAGTTGTTGGGCCAGGTGCATCTCGTCAATAATTGCCGGCGGCACATCCCAGCCGCTGAGCGAACTAACCGAGACCGAGTTGCGGAGGCGGTTGAGAGTTCCTCGTGCCAGTTCAACTTCCAACTGGTAGGCCTCGGGGCGTTGCATGAGGCTGGTGGTACTGATCATCAGCGGGCCATGCCCCGGTGTAATCCAGGGGATATTCAGATTACCGGATTCGTCATTGGCCCGGTCGACGACCAGGCTGTTATTGACGAGTTGTGTCTGGCAGTTCCACGGTACCCCTTCCAGGCTGGAGAGATAGGCTTTCTCAACCATGTCTGGCGTAATCCGTTCAGGTGCTGGGGTGACGAACCGCATCTGGCCCATGGGTGTTTATTCTCGGCGGTAGTTGTTAGGAAGAAACGAGGTTGATTCGGTTGCCCACGGATCCGGGGTTCGTTACTTCCACCATTCTAGCAGGTAACGACCATTGGTCACGCCGGCGGGGCAGTATTTCATGTTGCCGAATGTATCCAAAGTAATCGGGGTATTCAACTTACCCCGTCTTCTCCGGCGAAATTGAATTGTTCCGGCTCTGGTGGCTGGTCACTCGGTACCGGTCCGATTATACTCCCGGCACCGAACGCCGTGGATCCGGTTGGTTTTTAGTGACATGGTCTTGGCGTAGTAGATGGATGCGGTCTCAGGCCCTGGTGGACCTGGGTGAAATTAGCCACATGGCAGCAACAAGGAGGTCCTCATGGATACACCAGTCCTGGAAACACAACTGGCAGATTTGCCTGTACGTCGCGGCAAGGTTCGTGATATTTACGACCTGGGAGACCAGCTTTTGTTGGTCAGCACGGATCGTATCAGTGCCTTTGATTGGGTCTTGCCCACCGGGATTCCGGACAAGGGGCGTGTCTTGACCCAGATCAGCGAGTTCTGGTTTGGACACCTCGATGGTCCTAATCACCTGTTGACGATGGACTTGAGCGAACTGGATCTTCCTGGCGAGACCGATCGCAGCATGCTCGAGGGCCGTTCGATGCTGGTTCGCAAAGCCTCCGTGGTTCCGATCGAGTGCGTGGTACGCGGATACCTCGATGGTTCAGGATGGCGTGAGTACCAGCAGACAGGAGAGGTTTGCGGTATTCGATTACCGGCCGGATTACAGCAAGGTGCCCAGTTGGCAGAACCTATTTTTACTCCTGCGACCAAGGAAGAGACAGGGCATGATATCAATATCTCCTTCGAGAAGATGGTTGAGATCGTGGGTGAAGAGACCTCCACAGAGCTTCGTCAGCGCAGCCTCGATTTGTACATACGTGGTTCGCAGTTTGCCAGGGAAAAGGGGATCATCATTGCCGATACGAAGTTTGAGTGGGGGCGATTTGACGAGGAATTGATCTTGATTGACGAGGTGTTGACGCCGGACAGTTCACGTTTCTGGCCACTGGATGCTTACCAGGAGGGACAGACGCAACCTTCCTTTGACAAGCAGTTTGTTCGAGACTGGTTGTCCGAAACAGATTGGGATAAGGATAGCCCACCGCCGGCTCTGCCCGATGAGATCGTGCAGCAAACACGAGACAAGTACATCGAAGCCTACGAGATCATCACCGGCCAGGCGTTTGCCTGGAAGTAATTTTGGTGGGGCTACCGGAAATCACTTTACGGTGCAGGATCTTTTGTGGGCGCTGCCTTCTTGGAGCTAGTCCGGTCCAGCAATTGGCTGCGCAGATGGTTGCCTACACGTTGAGGTGAAGCGGCGAAGGCGTACATTTTCCGGGCCTCTGCAAGCTGGCCGAGGGCCTCGTGACAGCGTCCCAGGTTGTAGTGCGCCCCTTGAAAAAAAGGATTCTCTGACCCTTCGTCGATGGCGTGTTGAAGCCAGCTAATAGCGATCTGGTAGTTTCCCTGTTCCAGTTGGATAATTCCAAGCCAGTAGGTGGCATACTGCTTGATCGCTCGATAATAGAGCTGGGCCTGTACAAGCCGTTCCTGCCAGGCCTTGGTTGGCTCGCCCGGTTTTTGCTGTAACTGCAATGCTTCCTGGAGTTGGGGGATATCCTTAATGGCAGCAATTTCCTTCTCGCTTTTGCGAGCGGTCATCAGCAGCGGTTTCGCTCCAAGGGTTTCTGATTGACCTTTTTCCTTGGTTCGGTTTTCGAATTGTCCATGGATGTAACGTTGCCTGGCGGTCAGTAACGGACTCCTTAGTTCTGGGCGAAACAGTTCGCTTTGCATGCGGTAAAGAGTTTCGTCGGTTTTCGGTGTTGGTGTCCCGGTTTGGTTCAGTCGTTGACGCCCTTCTGCGAACAGGAGAATCTCGAAGGGTATGTTCCAGAGCTTCGTGGTATTGATCGAGTGCTTGTCTCGCAGTTGCTTGCCGAGTCGATCGGGTAAGACAGCAAGGATCATCCGTTTATTCCCGGTCAGTTGTTTTTGTAGCATGAGCATGCGCTGCGATATGGCAAATGGTGAGGCATCGACCAGAGCCGTCAGTTGAGGTAATTCTTCCTGTCGCACTCGATAGACAGGTTGGTCTTCGGAGGACATGCTGGCGAGAATCGCAGGATTTTCACGGACCTGTTTTAGTGATGCCAATTGCCTGTTCTCGATTGTCATGATGGGGAGTCCCAGTTGGGTATCGAAGAGGTAGACTTCATCATTCAAGATGACGGCCGGCAGCCAGGGGGTGGGCTGTCCATCCGGAGTTCGCTGGATGGACAGCATTACCGTGTCGATTCTTTGTTGACGAGCCAGCAGCATGAAGATGCGTGCTCGCTGCCAGGCATCCCCGTGGCCATACAGGATGGTCTCCTGGGGGGTCATCGTGTAGCCAGGACCTGGCGTGGCCTCGTAAGCCAGGTTCCACGATTGGTCCAGGTTTTCCTGGGAAGGATCCAGCAGAGGATCGAGTTGAATGTTGCGGATAGTCCAGTCGAACAGCTTGGCAGCCAGGATCAGTTTTTCCCGCTGCTGGGCCTCCAGGGAAGGCGGAACTAGCTGGTTCCAGTATTCCAGGTGGGATGCGCCGTCAATACGGCTGACCCAGTTGGAGATGCCACGTAACCAGCGGCACTGGTGGAGATGATCGACGTCAATGTAACTGTACTTTCGGTCCGAGACGTTACTGATGAAACTTATGTCCTTCAAGCGTCTTGGCAAGCTGTCGATCAGGGGTGAGCGATTCCACTGGTCGTCTGCTGACCGGGGAGCGATCCAACGATTGAGGTAATAAACCGTCAGGTCAATGACTTGTTCCTGGTCAAAATCGTCCAGGGCACCGATGTATTGCAAGGCTTCATTGAGAGCATCTTGCGCTGATTGTTTCTTGATTGACTGGGGATTCGGGCCGTCTACCTGCTGTTGGCAGCCGACTTGAAGAGAGACGATTGCTGCCAGCATCCATGGTATCACCTGATGATAATCCATCGAAATGACCGTTTGGAAAAGGAAGGATTTACCATTGAAAAGGCGTGCTACTGTCACGAGAGATTCTCCACCGTCTTGCGTAGTTCCAGTAAGCGTTTCACGAGGCCAGGCAACTGGTCCAACGGGATCATGTTGGCTCCATCACTGGGGCTTGTTTCAGGGTGAGGATGTGTCTCCAGGAATAATCCGTCAATACCAATCGCCACGGCCGCTCGAGCCAGGGGTTCAACCATCAGGTGGTTGCCACCCGTTGCCCCGTCTAGACTGCCGGGTTCCTGGACACTGTGCGTGGCATCGAAGATTACCGGGACTCCCAGGTCACTCAGCTGAGGTAACGCACGCATGTCATTGACAAGGCGTCCATAGCCGAAAAAGGTGCCGCGTTC
>JAYGDH010000351.1:0-22238 GCA_046583055.1 Pirellulaceae bacterium
GAATCGGTCGACAAACCAGCCGAGGGAAATAGTTCCTCGGAGGAGAAAAAAGGTCTCTGGTCACGGTTTCGGCAGGGATTGAAACGTACCCGGGCAATCCTGGGTACGGACATTCGGGACCTGCGAAAACAACTGCAGAACCAGGGAAGTCTGGTGGACGATGCGTTCCTGGAACAACTCTTTGCCGTCCTGGTCAAGACCGACATGGGCGGTGGTCCGGCTGGAAGTATTTGCGAACGGATCAAGTCAGACTTTCGTGGACGCGTGGTTCAACTGGAAGAAGTGTTGCAGTTAATTCGTAGTGAGATCAAGAGCCGCCTGGATCAGCCAGAAGAACCGATCCAGTTTGCTTCCACCGGGTTAACAGTCATCATGGTCGTCGGTGTGAATGGTTCCGGAAAGACGACCTCGATTGCCAAGTTGACACATCTTTTTCAGAGCCAGGGAAAACGTGTCGTGCTGGGTGCCGCCGATACGTTTCGAGCGGCAGCTGTCGAACAACTGACCGTCTGGGCCGAACGGCTGGGTGCCGGTATTGTCACGGGAGAACAGGGTGGGGATCCAGCCAGTGTCGCTCATCGTGCCGTTGCCGAGGCCCTGGCAACCGGGGCAGACGTTTGCATCGTGGATACGGCGGGGAGATTACAGACCCAGGTCAATCTGATGAAAGAACTGAAGAAAATTCGTCGCGTGATCTCGAACCAGGTGCCGCAAGCGCCCCACGAGACCCTGCTCGTGTTGGATGCGACCGGGGGTCAGAATGGACTTAGCCAGGCGAGTGGCTTCACGGAAGCTGCTGGTTGTACGGGCATTATCCTGGCAAAACTGGACGGGACGGCGAAAGGTGGTATCGTGATTCCCATTCACGATGAATTCGAATTGCCCGTTAAATATATTGGCCAGGGCGAACAACCGGCTGACCTGGTGCTCTTTAATGCGGACCATTTCGTGGACGCACTGTTTTCCGCGGACGATTCCTAGAGGTCTCGGCTCTAGCGTACTTCCTGTCCGTAAATCTTACCCAGCTGGTAAAACCGCTGTAGCTGGATAGAGACCCGACGGATTTAGGTCGCAAACGATTCCACTACTGAATCTGCCGTGTTTGATGGCCCGATAGGACGAGAAGGAGCATGCGCAGGATAAACTCGGACGTGGCTCCCTATTTTCACCAACCAGCAATGGAGTGCTGTCATGCGATCTCTGCAGATCACGTTAGCGACTACGTTTATCTGGAACCTGATGCTCGGCATGGTCACTGCACAGACCCTGCAACAACCATCCCGGATTGCCGGGAGCGAGGTCACGAGTACTGCCCAGCAGTCGACCGATGTTGTGGCGGTGAACCTGCTGCAGGATGAACCGGCGACCTCATCACCGAGTGATTTAAACGTGGTCGGTAGTGACATGGCTTGCGATACGAAGTCGCTCGGCAAGGAGTCGTGCTCCGGGATTACCGTGGGCGGTTGGACGCAGGTGGGTTACCATACGCAGGGAACCAATGGGGTTGGACAGGGTTCTGTTAATAATTATCCAAACCATTTCCAGGTACAGCAACAATGGCTGTATTTGGAGAAAGAAGTTGTGCGGGGAGATGGTTTCGATTGGGGATTCCGATTTGATTACGTCTACGGCACTGATGGTCAGGACGCCCAGGCTTCTGGTGGACTTGATTGGGACAACGCCTGGGATCAAGGTGGCCATTACGGACACGCGATCCCCCAGCTTTACCTGGAACTGGCTTATAACCGCTTGAACGTTAAGCTTGGCCACTTTATTAACAATGCTGGCCTGGAGTCGATGCCGGCAACGGCCAATGCCTTTTACTCGCACACCTATGCCATGAGAAACCAGCCAGTCACCTACACCGGGGTCGTGGCCGATTACGCGATAAGCGATTCGATGTCGGTGGTTGCTGGCTGGGTCGAAGGCTGGAACACGGGGTTCTCCAGTTCAACAGGTGGCAGCATGGTTATCGGTGGCCTGGAAGCCCAGTTGACCGATGCGATTAGTTTCTCCTACATCGCAACTGGTGGTGATACGGGAGCGATTGACAGCATGTATTCCCACACGATCGTCATGGGATGGTCCGTCGGTGAGCGGCTGGATTACACCTTGCAGTTGGATGCTCAAACCGAAATTAACTCTAACAGTGGCACCCTGTACGGTATCACCCAGTATCTGAATTACACGTTAAGTGACGATTTAAATCTGGGAGCTCGGTTCGAGTGGATTGAACGTCCCGACGGTCCGAACGCAATCCTCCAGAACTACGACTTGACCGTGGGAGTGCAGGCACAGGTGGCACCACGCCTGGTCGTGCGTCCGGAAGTTCGCTGGGATTATTTCGATGGCTCCCCGTTTAGCGATTCGATGACCTTTGGGATCGACGCGATTCTATCCTACTAATTGCCTGTTTTCAGCCGGCTGAAGTGATCCGGACGCTGGGCGTCTGATTACGAATCGACGGTTGCCCAATTGCGCGTCGCTTTTTGCGCAACCACAGCGCAGCTCAAGCTGCACACGATCTTCTTGAAATCGTTCCAGGCATCACCGCTTTAACCTAAGTGATGTGCCACGAATAATTTATGCCCTCGTGAGCAGCTGTGCTGGGCAGGAAATCGATTCCAATTGGCACGTCGCTTGCTACTAGGATCTCTGGACGTATTGATGCTTGCGTCACAACGGCAGCAGCAGTTGGTTGCGATTTGAGCATCCTGCGACGAGGGCCATTGGCAGGTTCTTTCTCGCGGTAAAATAGAAACACTTCGGCTCCCTTTGAGCTGGAATGTGGCCCCAATGGTTCCGGCCAAGTATCCGCCTTACTTTGGTCGGAACCTGGGGCACTTTTTACTGCTGTCCCGGCTCCGGTTTTTCCAGATCTGATCCAGAAAGTAACGAGTCTCGGCTTGAACCGGTTTCTCAGGGGGGCTAGATTCTAGGCAGTCTGACTTGAGCCACACGGTATTTGGGATTCCTGATGAAGTTAATCATTGCCATTATCCAGCCCAGCAAACTTGAGGACGTGAAGGCGGCCCTGACGGATGTTGAGGTGTTTCGTTTAACCGTGGTGGATTGCCAGGGTTTTGGCCGTCAGCGTGGACAGACGGAAGTGTATCGCGGCCGTGAATTCACGGTGAACCTGCTGCGCAAGGTGCAATTACAGATTGCCGTCAATGATGATTTCGTGGACCGGACGGTCGAGGCCGTTATGGCCGCTGGGCGCAGTGGCGAACAGGGTGAGATAGGGGACGGCAAGATCTTCGTATTGCCCCTGGAGGACTGTATTCGTATTCGTACGGGGGAACGTGGTAGCGAGGCCATCTAGGTGGTCCCAGACGCTATCGGGTTCCATTCAGTCCGGGTTTTCTTCGCGTCGGTCCGTAGTGTGTAACGCCAGCATCAGCTACACCTGCTAGGGATCATAGCCTGCGGCGAACGGGTTCTTGTTCCCAGGCATGTACTTGCAGAAAATTATTCCTGTCACGTACAGGAAGCACAGCGGGCCTGCCATCAAGAGCATACTGATGGGATCAGCCGGTGTCAGGAACATCGACAGGACAAAAATGACAACCACGGCAATACGCCACTTCTTGACGAAGACGTCCACGGGTATGAGACCGATCCGTTGTGCAAAGAGCATGAGCAGTGGCAGCTGAAAGGCGAGTCCAAATCCCAGTGGCAGGAACAGGACAAAACTCATCCACTCACTGATGCGCGGATCAGGATCAATATCCATGGCACGGTTGAAGCTAAAGAGGAAATCCAGCACGGGTTCGAAGACGAACAGGAAAGCCAGGGCAGAACCGGCGAAAAACAGCAGCAGGCTGATGGGCAGGTACCGGTGGATGTAGTTCTTTTCATGCGGGTAGAGCCCGGCAGCGATGAAAGACCAGATATAGTAAAAGATAAACGGACTGGCGAAAACGAAGCCGGAAATAAAACCCGCCTTCATCCAGATCATGAACGCTTCGTGAGCGTTAAGCGTTTGTACGCGAATATCGACCTCGTCCCAGGTCTGGACCTCGAATTGTTGAAGTGAGTCGGGTGGATCGAAGGGCTTGTTGAAGCCGTTTGGAACTAGTTTCTGTAGGTCACGCAACAGGGCCTGGGCGTCGATCTGAATGGTATTTGGAACCATGCGATTCTCGAGCCGCTCCTTCATTAATTCCTCTTGCTTCTCACGTAATTCCTTCGCTTTTTCCTTGGTGAGGCCCTCACCAAGGATGTCAGCACTAAGAGACTCTTCCATCTCCTGGCGAGCTGATTCCAGGTAGTAGTTTTCCAGGGCTGTCTTGAGTGGGGTTTGAATCAGCATGACGACCTGGTTGGCTGCCCCGAGTCCGAGCAGGAAGCCAACTCCCAGGGCGAACGCTGCCTTGACCAGGACTCCGCGCAGTTCCTCGAGATGCTCTCCGAACGACATCGAGGTGTCCGCAAAAAGGTCATCTTGAGGCTGTTTTGACATGACGGGTTTCTCGTTCAGTACCGGCGGCTGAAACTCGCTCAAGGTCAATCGGCGAGGAGGTTCATGAACAGCCTTTCGTTGAAGGCCGTGCGGTGGTTCGGGAAGTCAGAATTCTAGGTGTTGCAAAACAGCTGAGGGTGGAGACTGCTGTGCTCGTTGCACGATGACTGACCCGAGATTTGGGCAAGGCATGGGTTTCTTACGACAGCCGACTAATTCATAATTGATAATACCACTGTTGATACTCGGAGACAACGGGATCAGGCTGGACGCTGGTTTATGCTGCTCTCGTGGCCCGCTGGAGTTGGACGACAGATTTAATTTTTAATGAACCGTGTGAAAACCCTAATGACGCTTTATCCGCTTCGTTTCGAATCCTTGTTGCGACGCTATATCTGGGGTGGTCGGCGTTTCGCGACCACCTTGCAGAAACCATTGCCGCCCGGGGAAGATTATGCCGAGAGCTGGGAGCTTGTTGATCGTCGAGATGTTCAGAGTACGGTCCGGTTTGGCGCATTGCAGGGAATGACTCTTCACCAACTCGGTGTTCGTTACGGGCAGGAACTGCTGGGAACCGAAGACGCGGCAACGGGATTTCCGCTGTTGTTCAAGTTTATCGACGCACAGCATGACCTTTCGGTCCAGGTACATCCGGATGACGAGCTGGCTGCTGCTTTCGATCCACCGGATCGCGGTAAAACGGAAGCCTGGGTCGTGCTTGATGCGGAACCGGGTAGTACACTTTACGCCGGCTTGAACCCGGAAGTTGATCGTCAACAACTGGAGACGGAAATACGCCGTGGAAATATCGAGGCCTGCTTGCACCGTTTTTCCCCGCGAGTCGGTGATTGTTTTCTGATCCCTGCAGGTGTCGTACATGCTATTGGAGCTGGTCTGCTGATCGCGGAAATTCAACAGGCCAGTGACACAACGTTTCGACTATATGACTGGAATCGTCTCGATGCGGCTGGACAGTCCAGGCCATTGCATGTCGAGCAGGCGTTCGAAGCAATCGATTTCGATGCCGCCCCGGTGGTCCGAGAAGACTCGACCACTTGTCCATCGGTCGATGGAATTGAATCGTTGATTCGCTGCGAGAAATTCGTCCTCGATCGTTGGCGTTTCGAGGGTAGTCGAGACCTGGGGGGGGGCGGACGGTTTCACATTGTTACCGTTCTCGGTGGACAGGTAATGGTGTCCAATGATCCAGCGAAAGAGCCACTGCGGATAGGGCAGACCTGTTTGATACCGGCTGCCAGCGCCCCCGTGCAACTGATTGCTACGGAACCCGTGACCCTGCTGAACATGTATCTACCGTGACCCGTTTGTTTTAAGAGCCGGTTTTCCTGGTAATTTGGATGAAAAGTTGGTGGACAGGGTCGGATTCGTCTTTGCGAGTTATCGTTCGGTTCGTATAATTCCTGCCGCTTTTGCCCTGGGCTGGTAGGAAACATGATCAAAACGATGAAGATAATTCTACGTTGCCTGGCCTGCCTGTTGTTGACGGGGATTACCGGTTGCCAGACTCTTGTGAATGGTTTGCAGGACGGTCCTCCCGGTCCCATTTACGAGCAACAGTCGAAGGCCGTTTTGCATGACCCTTACCCGAATACGGAAGCTGCTCCGGAAATTATTGGCGGCCGTCCACGGGGATATCAGCAACCGCTTCCCGAGGCCGTCAATAATCGACTCTGGGTTGACAGTTTTCCAGGCAAGTGACCACTCTTGTGGCCAGGTTGTCATTTCGTCCGTGATTGTGCTGGGCACCTCAATTCCCGTTGCTCTCTGTGATAAACCTCCTCGACGAAGTATGATAAGGAAATACCCCCATGGGTTTTTTCGGATCGTAGCGGGAAGAACCTGCAGGATTGGAGATCAAGGTGGCGATGAATTCCCGAACACGGCGCGGCGTTAAGAAAAAAACAGCATCCAGGAAGTCTGCAACCCAATCGGATGGAGGCGAGCGATTACAGAAAGTACTGGCCCGTGCCGGGGTAGGGAGTCGCAGAGCCTGCGAGGCGCTGATCGCGGAAGGGCGCGTTGAAGTAGATGGGAAAGTGGTCACCGAGCTGGGTACCCGGGTCGATGTGCTTCAGCAAAAAGTTCGGGTCGATGGTGAACTCAAGGCCAGTCATCAGCAAACTTACTACATGGTCAACAAACCCGTCGGAGTGGTTTCGACTAACCGGGATCCGGATGGCCGTACGCGGGTCATTGATCTCATTCACAGTGACTTGCGACTGTTTCTCGTGGGACGCCTTGACCGTACCAGTGAAGGCCTGATTCTCGTCACGAATGACGGACAATTGGCCAACCGATTGACGCATCCCCGCTATCGTGTTCCCAAAACCTACCTGGTCCGGGTCGTGGGCCGAATCAGCTTTGCAGAGATCAAACAGTTGGCCCATGGAGTGCACTTGGCTGAGGGATATGCACAGCCGGAATCCGTTAACATCAAGCGTCATCATCGTCAGAGTACGGACCTGGAAATCGTCCTGCGAGAAGGTCGCAACCGGGAAATTCGGCGTCTTCTGGCACGCGTGGGCCACAAGGTCATCAATCTATGTCGGACGGCGGTCGGTAGTATTAAGCTCGGTAGTCTCCCATCCGGAGCCTATCGCAAACTGACACTCACGGAAGTGCGCAAGTTGGAGTCGATGCATCTTCAGTCGGCAGATCCAAAGAATGTCTCTGACGCGCCATCCGAGCGTGTCACGAAAAAGACGTCGGTGGTCCGTAAGAAAACTGTCGGTGCCAAGTCGACGGATCGCAGGGAAACTGTCGGGGCCAGGTCAACGGATCGCAAGGCACAGGGATCAAGTTCGCGAAAAGTTAAGGCGCCACGAAAATCGAAGACGGGACAGGGGAATATGAAAGGGTCGCAACCCAAGGGGCGTCAGCGCAAGGCTAGTTCCATCAAGAAAAGCACGCGTAAGAAAAGGAGTTCTAAACGTTGAATCACAATCCTCTGCATGCCAATTACTATGCAGATCAGGCGATCCAGCGTACGGCGAGAGTCTTGGAGAATACCAGGATCGCCCGGGATACCTTTCGCCTTCGGTTTGAATGTCCGGAGATGGCGGAGCAGATTTTACCAGGTCAGTTCCTTATGGTTCGCATGTCCGGTTTGAACGATCCGCTCATTGGGCGACCGTTGGCGATGTACGATACGTTTGTAGATGGCCAGGGTGTGGCGATAGCGGTTGACGTGGTTTATATCGTCAAAGGTAAATTGACGAGCCAGCTGCAGAACCTGGTGGCCGGACAATCGGTGGATGTCTGGGGGCCGTTGGGCAATGGTTTTCTGCCGGTTGAGACTGATCATTTAATCATGGTGGCTGGTGGCATTGGCCAGACGCCATTCGTGGCGCTGGGACAAGAATCGCTCGGCAAGAAACGCTACGGAAATCCGCCTCGTGATGCCAGTGTAGTTCCACGTGTTTCACTCTGTTACGGTGCTCGCTCTGAGGAGTTTCTCGCCGGCTTGGAAGACTTCCAACAAGCTGGCGTGGAAACCTTGCTTTGTACGGACGATGGTACATGCGGTCATCATGGCCTGGTGACCGAACGACTGGAGGCGGTGCTTCGCGAGTCGAGTTCCAATAGTTCGCAGGTCGGCGAGTCCGATATGAACCAACGAATCGTTTGTTGTGGACCGGAACCCATGATGGAAGCGGTCAGTAAAATCGCTGGTCAATACCAGGTACCATGCCAGGTGTCACTGGAGACTCCGATGGCCTGTGGCCTGGGAATCTGTTTCTCGTGTGTTGCTAAAATTCGAGATGAATCAGGAGACTGGGATTACCAGCGAACCTGTGTAGAAGGTCCGGTCTTTGACTCGAAACGGATCGTCTGGTGAGATTGCATGGGCGCCGCCCATGATCGCTTGCCGCAGGGATGATCAGGGAAGAGAACGGCCCATTTTCAGTTGGGCATTTCAGTCAGGCATTCTGCTTGGCTGTCTTGATCAGTTTTTGGAGTCGGGACTTCAGGCGAGCTGCGTGATTCTTATGAATTAGACTCCGGCCTGCCGCACGATCCAGACGCTGGGCTGCCAGTCGAAAGACCTGTTCCGCTTCTTCGATATTGCCAGCCGCTACCTCATCACGGACCTTGCGAACGTGCGTACGCAAATTGGAGCGGATCGCGCGGTTCCTGGTCCTTTGGGTCTGATTTTGCTTCAGTCGTTTCTTGGCACTTTTTGTGTTAGGCATAATCTCAAACAGTAATAGTCAGCGGCAAGGAATTTAAGAGTCCGACCCAGCCGATGCTGTAGACGGAAGGTCATCTCTTGTGTTATCGCTGATCGATACAATCTTGTCTAGCCGGTCACGGGCATCCTGGTAGTCCGGAGAAAGGTCTAGCAGGCGACTGAGCCACTGCTGAGCCTGCTGTGGCTTGCCCATGGCGGCAGCCAGAATTCCGCCGTGGTATAGCGCCTGCTCGTAAATGCAGGGTTCTGCCTGTTTTTCTAGGTGGTCAACCAGGTGCTGATAGGTCACAGCTGCCTCGGTGAATTGACGCAAATGTTGTTGGCATTTTCCGGTTTCCAGGGCGACTTCTGGTGCCACGGGGTCATTTTTCGGGATGACTTCCAATTGCTTCAAGGCCATCCGATAGTTGGTTGTCTGCCGTAAACAGATAGCCAACTGCAGTTGGCAGCGGTAATCAGTCGGGTACCGCCGAGCCCGTCGTTCGCAGACCTGCAGTTCAATTCGATCGAGTTCCGATTGCAGATCGCCAAGTGTTTCGGATCCCAGTAGCCGAGGATGGATTTGATGCAGTTGTTCGGCAACTTGAAAACGGTGACGATAACTGTCCAGTCGGACTGTCTCCATCAGGTCCAGCAGTTCCGGGTTGGAGCCAGTTACAGCCAATCCATGTTCGAGTAGTTGGAGGGCTTCATCCCAGCGGCGTTGTTCAATCAGCTTCCGTGCCGCTTCCAGGTACGAGGAGGGGGCGGTCGGATCCTGGTCAATGTCCGGGAAGTGATTTTCTTCCGGGCCTTGCGAGATGTCTTCGGGGTTTGTCGAGAGAGCAGGTAGGTTGCCTTGCAGACAGTCGATTACCTCTCGCACCTGGGCATTGGTAGTACAGTCTTCTGGCAATTGTTGCCAGAAAAAAAAAGATTCCTCAAAGCGGGCCTGTTGCAATAAGGATTCAGCCATCAGTTGAATGGCCTGTTGATGATCTGGTTGGATGGTAAGTGCTTGTCGCAGGTAGCACTCGGCCGCTGGCCAAAGGCTGGCTGCCAGGCAGGTTGTCGCCAACTGGCAGAGGACACGCAGGTCGTCGGGATGGCGATAGAGTGCACGCAATCCCAGTCCGATGGTTGATGAGCTGGGTTGTTGTTTAGTAGCACGGAAAAAATTCCAGTTACGAAGAGCTGACAGTAATGCCCAGGTTGGCCTTCCAGGCAGTTGTTTCAAGTTGTCCAGCAGGGCGCTGATATAGATCGGTGTGGCAGGATCCTGTACGACACATTCGGAAAGTAATTGGTGTACAAGTCGATGATTCCGAGCATCGCCTCTCATGGCTATCACGGCGCGCTCGTACATCTGCTGGAGATGTTGCCGCTGGGATTGTGAGATGACCTGTGATTTCATTGGTACCTTCCGGGGTTCACATCTTGCAGAAGAGGCGAGATCGCTGTCCAATAAAAATGTTCGCTGTTCATTATACTTTTCACAGCATACCCGGAATGACTCAGGAATCGCAAACTGCTGGCAAGGTGTTTCTCGTAGGTGCGGGGCCTGGAGATCCAGGTCTCATCACGCTGCGGGCTGTCGATTGTCTTCGGCAGGCCGATGCCGTGCTATACGATTACCTGGTGAATCCCCGGATCCTGGAGCACGTCAGTCCGACGGCCGAGTGTATTTGTCTCGGGCAGCATGGTCGCACGCGTCTCTGGCAACAGGATGAAATCAACGCCAAATTGATTGAGCTGGTTCGCCAGGGAAAAACTGTCGTGCGGCTCAAGGGGGGCGATCCAGCAGTTTTTGCGCGAGGCGCAGAAGAAGTCAAGGCACTGGCGGATGAGGGCATTGCATTTGAGTTAGTTCCCGGAATTACCGCGGCACTGGCTGCCGCCAGCTACACGGGAGTGGCGGTCACCCACCGTGAACTTTCATCTGCAGTGGCCCTGGTTACGGGACAGGAACATGAGGGAAAAGACGAGTCTTCACTGGATTACGAAGCCCTGGCCCGCTTCCCAGGGACGCTGGTCATTTACATGGGAGTCACTTCCGCAGATCACTGGACCCGCTGCCTGTTGGAAGCAGGTAAGGATCCCGAGACACCTGTCGTGATTGTGCGAAGGTGTAGCACACCAAATCAGGAAACCATCCATTGCCGGCTCGATGAAGTGGCAGGGAAACTGGCTGCTGGTGGCCTACGTCCGCCAGCGGTTGTCATCATCGGAGTGGTAGCCGACTTGTCAGGTACCCTTTCCTGGTTCGAAGCACGGCCGTTGTTTGGTCAGCGAGTGATGGTGACACGGCCCGTGTCCCAAGCACAGTCCCTCGTTAAACAATTATCGGAATTGGGAGCTGAGGTGATCTGTCAGCCGGCCATTGAGATTTGCCCACCCCAGGACTGGGAAGCGGTGGATACAATCTTGAACGACCTTTCTCGATTTGATTGGCTGGTTTTTTCCAGCAGCAATGGCGTCCGTTTCCTGCTAAATCGGTTGCTCGAGATCGGTGGAGACATGAGGGACCTGGGAGGGATTCGCCTGGCAGCAATTGGACCAGGTACGGCAGAAGCGATTCAGCAATATCACTTGAACGTGGATTTGCAGCCGACCGAATATCGGGCAGAGGCCCTGGCAGAGGCCCTGGCAGAGGCCCTGGGGCCGAAGGCCAGGGAACAATCCGTCTTACTGGCCCGTGCCAGTCGTGGTCGGGAAGTGCTGGCTGAACGGCTTCGAGAAGCGGGTGCGACCGTGGAGCAGCTAGTGGTATATCAAAGCCAGGATGTCTTGACGGTTGCTGATGGGATCACTGAACGTTTGGCAGCCGGTGACGTGGATTGGGTGATGGTGACCAGTTCGGCGATCGCTCGTTCGCTGGTGGCCCTGCTGGGAGAACACCTGCCTACTGTCCGCCTGGCTAGCATCAGCCCAATTACCTCGGAAGTCCTGCGTGAACTGGGACTGGCGCCGACCGTGGAGGCAGAATCCTACACGATGGAAGGCATCGTGGATGCCATTGTTCAGGCGAAAATGGCCTAGCGCTGGTAAATGGGGATGAAAGCCTGGTCAATCTGCATCATGATCAAGTTGCAGCTGGTTACGTAAATGGGGCCGATATTGCCCGTCCAGCTTCCATTGCTGGCCTGTTCACCGACGATCTTGTTATAGAGTTTGTCGCGAAAGGGCGCCCATTCTTTTTCGCCCTGGCGATAGACTACCTGGGCATAGTAGAGATAAGTGTAGTGCCAATGGCCGAACGAGCGAGCGCCGGAAGTAATGCCGTGCAGGTTCTTCTTGGTGTATTTCAGCATGTCCGGCACATGCTTATCGTCATAGACTCCGGCGTTGTAGAGCGTCGCCAGTGCAGCAGCGGTAATTGCAGGTCTTGAACTGCCGCGATTACGTGAGCTGTAGGAGATGCCCCCGTCACTGTTCTTGCACTTGTAGATATAGTTCTTTGCTTTTTCAATGACTTCACCTGGTACGGAGATGCCGGCGTTGCGACAGCCGCGCAACCCCTGGACCTGGGTAATGGTGGTAGAGCCTTCATCGAAGTTGTTGCCGTCTTTCGCACTGACATAGCCCCAGCCGCCGGATGCGGTTTGAGCCTTGGCGCTGAAGTCTACCGCCTTGGTCAAGATTTCAATGAGTTCTTCTCGTCTTTCAATGTCTTCTTCTTCCCCCAGGACCTGGGAAAGAAAAAGCATCGCGAATCCGTGGCCGTAGGTATAGGGGTTGTCGGTTAGCGGATTACCAATCAATCCATTGGATCGTGACTTGGAAGTCAGGTAATTCACGACCTGCCGAATTGCTTTTGCATAGGGCCCTTGCGTGGTTGTTGAGCCGGAACAGATCAGTGCAGTCCCGCCTAATGCCGTCATGGCCGTCGGGTAATTACCGGCGGTCCAATGTCCCAGCGACGACTGCGTTCTCTGGATCCAATTCAGCCCTTTCTTGATGGGTTGTTCCCATTCACGGACCTTCTTGCCAGCGTGTGCCTGGCGAGGAAGACCCTGGTAGGCCAGGGTGCCGCCCAATAGGGTAGCCATGGATTGAAGAGCATTTCGACGTGTCACGTTGGACGTCATAAGCGGTTATTCCTTGCCCGGTTTCTGGGTTGCTTGCGAACGAATACGATTTTCCCTGAATTCTCCAAGGATGTCCAATCCCCGATCAGGATTTTCTGCAGATCAATTGTTTTTTTACCTGTAAAGGCGACTACTGCGAATGGAAAGTGTAATCCCAGGGAGGATTGTTTATGGAAAAACTTTTATTTTTCGTGGGTGCGAATGGTTAACAGTACTCCAAGGACCAGCAAGATTGCACCGAGAGGTATCAGCAATGTAGCTAATCCAGGCGTTGATTGGTATGCGAACAGTCCGGCCAGGAAAAAACCACCGGGAACCAGGAATCCGGCGGACTGCAAACAGGATGCGGCAAATTCCTGGTTCGGTACGCCAGGTCGAGAGAGGTGACAGGCATAAATGCCGAAAATGATATTCAGCAGGGCCAACAGCGTTCCATGGGCATGCGCCAGTCGCCACATAAGGCGCCGCATGTGCTGAGAAGCATCCATGTAGAAATGGCTTCGAAAACTGAGGTTCAATTCCAGCAGGACACCCAGGCAGACAAAAACAAGCAGTGTCCACCAGCCAACCTGCAGGTTTCGGTAGCCAGGAGATTCCAGGCGTTCGCTGGCCGAGAGTTCCCTGGTCATTTAATGTGGCTCGCGAGGATTATTCTGCCAGTAATATCTTACGATCATCACGTTGTTGGAGCAGCTTGAGAATGGTTTCCGCCTTGAGCGTGCCATCCTCGTTCCACAGGATGGCTGCCGGATTCTCTGGTGCTCGTGGTTTGCTAGCCTGCCAACGTTGTAGAAATGCGTCCTGGAATTGCTTTCGTTCATTGGGCGGAGCAATGAAATCATATTCCGTTGCGGCCTGTAGTTGCTGGTAACCGGGCAGCTTCTTCATGCTCTCGTGTGCGACAAAACGAACCGCTGAATACGGATCCTGCAGCAGCTGGGCCAGCAGCGGGATTTGCCAGTTCTTTCCGGAAGCTTCCCAGGCAGGTTTCCATCCCATGTGCCAGGCCACCACGATGCGTTGGACCGCATCTCCACTGAGCAGCATCTGGACAGAAGCTGCCACGGTCTTTTGAGCCTTGTCCAGTTCCACGGCAGGCTGCCCATACCACTGGGTCAGATGCTCGGAGGTCCATTGTAAGCTCTTGTCCAGGTGGCAAAGATTGCAGGCATTCGGGTGACCGGTTTGAAGGTGCCTGGCCACGCTCGGTGAATGGATGCGGTGATTGCGAATGGCCCCCAGGAGGGCATAGGAAGTATGAGGCATGTGGCAGTTGTAACAGCGACTGCCTTCTGATTGCGCGAAATGATACGTGTGCTCGCTGATCCGGTTGGTCATTTCCTCGTGGCATTGCAGACAGGCCTGGTTGGTCTGCATGTCTCGGGCGAGTTGGTCATTGGCCCATGCTTTGGCAGGACGGGGATCAGCTGGATCCTGGTGCATCTTGTGGCAGGAGAAACAGGACATCTTCTTGCGTTGTGTGCCGCGCTGGTAACAGGGGGATTCGGTGAGGCCCAGGTATTCTCGGCCACCGATGCGGATACTGCCATCATTCCAGTAATTGTCATGAAAAGGACTGGCCGGGTCGCGTGCATCAGCGTGACGCACAAATCTCCTGGATTTATTTACGTCCTTGCCCGCCTGGTAGGGTTCATAGGCGTCGAAAGAACTATGGCACTGACCGCAGATCTGGGACCCCATCACCGGGGTAAGTTTGGCAGGATTGACGATGCTGCGATCCTGCGAGGACTTGAAATGTTGCTGGTAACGAGCCAGTGGGTTCTGGTGCTTCCGGACGTGCTCTCGTCCCGGTCCGTGGCAGGCCTCGCAGCTGATTCCATATTCGGCCACGGTACTCTTGATACGTGGGTCCGGTGGTTGGTTGAGCGGGTTGATTTCTCCGTTGACCGTATGACAGGCAATGCAGTTGTCATCCCAACGGACCGGCGGTCGACCAAAATCCGGATGAACCACGAATGAATCTTCATAAGGCATCCAGCGTTGAGCGCGAATCTGGTAGATCCAGGGAAATAAGCGCAGAGGCGCGTTTTCTTTTTCGCTGGGCATCCAAAATATCTGCATGGTGTGACTGCCGGTTGCCAGGACAATCTGACGATCCACGAGGGGGGGGACATGCGGCGGTTTGCGTGGATCTACACGTCCCTCCTCCAGCAGGAGGTATTCTTGATCGGGATCGGGGGTACGAACCCAGAATTCGTGCCCGTTTCGCTTCAGGGTAAAAGTGACCTCGCCGGTTTTCAGTTCCAGTCCCCGATCAAAATCCTCGCTTGGTACGATCGCGTCCGAGAGCGCCAACTGAGTCATGCTGCGATGGTAAGAGTCATGCCAACTGCTATGCTGCTGGGGATGACAGCTTTGACAGGTCGTGGAGGAGACGAAATCCTTGTCATTGACCTGCTGGGGTACCAGGGCCCTCAGGGACACCGCTGGATGAGGGGTGTGACGACTAAAGGCCAGCAGTAGGCCCAGTGGCAGCAACAGGCTCAAGGCCAGTAAACCCATGGATCTCGAGGCCAGTGGTTGTCCGGAACGAGGTCTCCGCAAGCAGAGGGTGTACGCCGTACCCAGGAAAAACAGGATACAAAGCAGGATTTCCCAGATGTTCATGAAAGCATTATGCCAAGGGGGCAAGATGTTAGAGTTTTGGAATGGGCTGAAGCGGGCCGGTAATCGGCCGAGATCTGCTGCGCAATGTACTGTTGTAGTCGGGTATCAGGTCAATACCAAAGCCGCGGGCAAGTTCTGCCTGGGCTCGTGCAGCCCATGGAGTGCCAGGATTATTCTTGATCACCTGCTGGAACATCATGGTTGCTTTATCGATGTAAGGTTGGCTGACGCTTTCAGCGACCAGTTGTTTGCGCGTGGTAATATCCCAATTCACGAGCTTGGTATTGGGTCCCTTGGTCAAGGGAACTAGCTTGGGCTTGCGCATGAAACCTTCCAGGTAAGCCCCGTATTCATAGATCCTGGCCTGGTAGGCAATAATCTGGGCGTAGATCAGGTCATAGTTGGCTTGCCATCGCGGAGAGGTTTCTTTCTCACGCAGTTCGGCAGCCTCCTGCATGGCTATTTCTGCTCGGTGAAGATACTGCAGATAAACCTTGGCCTTGGCCTGCTCGGTGCGAGCTTGCCGGACGAATTGAGCTGGATTCAAAGAAAAACTCATCCGCACTTCAATGATCTTGGCTACCTGGGCATTGTAAGGATTGAGATCATAGATTACCTGCCAGATCAAGCTTTTCAGGGGATCGTTTTTTCGCTCCTCGAGTTGTTCCAGCCGTGACCGCATGTCAGGCAGGTAAGCTCGCAGAGCTTCCAATTCGTAGCGACGTTTGTCCACGTTGCCCCGGACCAGGCGACTTTCTACGCTGGGAAGCATGAAGAACACACCGCTGGTCTCGCGGGCCAGCCGCGTCTGTTCGTAAGGTCCAAAGCCACTGGAAAACGCATCCTGGCGGCGACGAAAACCATTGGTCTGTAACTGCTCCACGAAAGCAGTCTCTGGTCCCCTGTCAATCTGTAGCCAATGCACTCGATTGGTTTGTGGATGGCGCCAACTCATGTAGGCGTAGGGATATCCAAAGACAGCTTCACGTCCCAGGACATACGTCTTGCAGTTGGCAGCTTTTGCTTCCGAGATGGCCAGTTCCAGGTAACGATTGTTGGACTCCGGATCACCGCTTTCATCGGTAACCACGATCAGTACCAGTTGATAGCGGCCACCACGTGCATAGTCACGATGCAAGCGGACTGCATTACCAACGGCCTGGCAAAGCATCTCCTTGCCGGAAGGATCATTGGGCACACTGTCGATGGCTTGGCGAATGCGGTCAAGGTTGCTGGTTGGTTTGGGAGTATGGTTGAGGAAACCGTTGCCGAAACTCGTGACAGCTGTAAGTAGGTGTTTACCGTTTGCCTTGTCGCTTAAACCCAGTTCCTGGTAAACCCGTTCCACGCGTTCGCGGATTTCCTGGCGATCGTCTTCCATGCTCTTTGATTGGTCGAAGCACCAGATAACCATCACATCCCGCTTGTCCAGCATCCACATGATTTCCTGGGTGATGCGATCCATCGCCTGTTGGTAGTTGTCCACGATCTGGCGAGGATCCCCGAAGGTTCCTGACGGTAAATGGGTGAGAAGTGTCTCGCTTGGAGGAAGGCTGAAAGCGAGGTTTTCGATGGCGATTTCCTGGCTGTCACTCTCCATGACAACTTGCTGATCCAGTTCAATAGTATTGGTGGCACTGGCACCGCCTCCCGCAGAGCTGGTGGGTAAACCCACTGCAGGAGCGCTACTGATCTGGTTGGGATCCAGGTCATCCAGGGGCTTGCGGTCCGGATCCAACTCGACCTTCAGATTGTCTTTCTCTAGTTCCTCTGGAATGACCTCGGAAACAATCGGTTCAATGGGAGTACTGGAAGAAATCGGGATCACGATCAGGCCCAGTACCAGCAGGATGATGACATGAACTAACATCGAGAACAGGCAGGCGCCAGTTCCTCGAAGCAGGTGACGAAAATGGATGCGTTGAAGAGCATCCCTGGTAGCGGCCGGTTTGCCATCATCAACGGAGTCGCTAGCCGGAGGATTCTCCGGCAACGGAACGGATGATATTTGGGCCTGGTGCGGATCGGATGTCATGATACTGAGTTGGTTGATGTTAACAGGACGAGTGAAATCGCGACGGGATATCCACATCCTTCAAATTGATAGCAGTAGAGTACTCATTATAGCGGCTAAAGTACCGTTGCGGGGAGATGAATCAGGCCGTAAATGCCCGAGGATCTCTCCTGCAGCTAAATCTGCCCATGTTTTCTTACCGGGAGTGAACAGGTTTTTTCCAATAGCCTGGCCAGGCCCCACGCTGGGAACCTTTCAGGACTTGAACGCAGGACCCGTTTAACCCGGACTACTGATAAAGTTTCGCAGGCAAATCAAGGTTCCCCGGGGGCTCCTGATGAATCCCAGTTGAGTTCGTTGGAACGGTAAGCCGATGACTATCTTTGCAGGCTTTTTGCCGGCCAGTGAACAGGAGGTTGCGCTGAAAGGAAGATTATGGCACGGAATTCTACCCCCCCCTCATCACTCGTCATATCGGTTGATGTTGAGTTAAGTCGCGTGGCCTGTGTTGATTCGGACCAGGCACAACATGTTTCTTTGGTTGACCACCGCTCGCGAGTTGAATCTCTGCAACAGTTGCTGCAGGTATTCGACCAGGCAGAGGTACCGGCGACATGGGGATTCAGTGATCCTGCTCGCAGCCAGTTTATTCCGGCCCTGGTAAACGGAACAGGTCGGCACGAAGTTGCGTTGCTCGGTGACATGAGTTGGATCAGTCCCGAAGCGGGGCGGAGAGGTTTATGTCAGCAGCTGGTGCAGCGTATCTCGATGGCTCAACAGGCAGGTGTTGAATTGTCAACCCTGGCACTCTACGACGGTCAGTTATCGGCAGACTACGACCTGCTGGCGAAACAGCAGATTTCCATGGTGCGCCACCCGCGCAGTAAGTCGCAATCGCGCAAGCAGGCGTCACGTCGCCGCAGCCTTCGTTATGGTCTTTGGGAAGCACCCGCTGCCCTGAGCCTGTCACCAACCAGCCTGCCGGTTTGCCGCCCACCAGGACGCATGATCAACCGATTGATGCGCCGGATAGTTCGGCATGGCGGAGTAGGCCACCTGCTGCTGGACTTGACCGGGGAACAGGATGTTACCACTCGAGGACTCAAGCTGGTGAACCGAATCCTGCATGCGATCAGCAAGTATCAACGCTCGACCCAACTACAGATCTGTACGCTGCGAGATCTGGCGAGCCAGTGGCAACCGAGTCAGCAGAGTGTCACGGCACGTTCGTTACTGAGAATTGCTGCGTAAGGTACGACAGCGGCGACGTTCGAGGTTGGCAGGTCTGCCCAGGGCTGGTGTTGTCGAGCCGGTACCGTTTCTTATTCCTGCTCACGCCAGGCAGACCAACTCAGGTAGGCCAGGCCAGTTGAGGCGAGGATAAAGGAACTATCGAGAATCCACTTACCCTCGAATTTCTTGAAGGGAAAGTTGATTGCGAAATCGACAATAAATAAGACCAGTAGAAGAACAGCAATGATCATCCCGGTCAAACACAGTGCCTTGGCCATGCAAAGCTTTCCTCAAAGATGCGATTCAGGTGGCTGGAAGAGGTTTTCGGTAACCCATTCGTAACCAGTATAATTCATCTCCTGTCCCTGTCACCCGGGAATTCCTTGTTGAGGCACAATCCAGCGGGAAAAATGCCGGCCAGGCCGGGAGAATGACAGCTATTTACCGGACTATTGCCTCGAGCTGTCAGTTTTATGGAGTAGGTTCTAACAACTGTAACGGTCTTTCTTTCTCGAGAATTGCCGGGGAAGTTGAATCATCTCCCTTGATCTTGGAAACTAGAGGGGACGTATCGTGAACACGAGCCCACAGGTGCGATAGATATGAACAATTTTCAAGCCGCAGACCAAGCATGGCCTGCCATGCGTCTGCAGATGCCGGTTTCGGAGACAATCGCTTACTTTGATCATGCGGCCGTGGCCCCGATCTCCGGTCCTGCCCGGCAAGCGATGGTTCAGTGGGCACGAGAGGCAGCAGAAGAGGGCAGCCACGCCTGGCCCACCTGGGCTCGCCGGGTTGAACAGGTCCGGGAAAGAGTGGCTGGCATGATTGCTGCTGATCCCGACGAGATTGCCTTTGTCCCCAATACAACAGCTGGTATTAACCTGGTTGCCGAGGGATTGGACTGGAAATCCGGGGATAATGTCGTCACCCTGGCCAATGAATTTCCGTCAAATCTCTATCCCTGGATGAATCTCCAGTCGCGCGGCGTGGAAATGCGGCGAGTGCCCATGGAGACCGCGGCCGTGGATTTGAATCGGGTCATGGAAACCTGTGATCAGCGAACGAGATTAATTTCGATCAGCTGGGTTTCTTACCTGACTGGTTATCGATTGGACGTTGCCGAGTTCGTGCAGGCAGCCCATGATCGAGACATCCTGGTCTTCCTGGATGCGATTCAGGGACTGGGAGTGTTCCCGCTGGATGTTTCCCAGGTAGAAGTGGATTTCCTCGCCGCAGATGGGCACAAGTGGATGTTGGCACCCGAGGGAGCGGGAGTGCTGTACGTGCGACAGGAACGATTGGACCTACTCCGTCCCCTCGGCGTGGGCTGGCACAGCGTTGTCCATGCACACGATTTTTCCCGTATCGAACCGAATTGGCGGCCGACTGCGGCACGCTACGAAGGGGGTTCGCAGAACATGGTGGGGGTGATTGGACTGGGAGCCAGCCTAGATATGCTGGCCGGTTATGGGGTAGGCTGTAGTGAGAGTCCAGTGGCTGAACGAGTCCTGGAAATTGCTGCCACGGCTGCAGATCGCCTGGAGTCGCTGGGTGCCAAGGTTGTTAGTCGTCACGAGGAACCGCATCGGTCAGGAATTATTTCTTTTGACCTGCCGGACCGTGACCTGGTAGCTCAACGGCAGCAATGCGCAAGAAATAACGTGCTGTTGAGTTGTCGTGGTGGACTGTTGAGGATCAGTCCCCATGCTTATGTCAATGAAGACGACATAGAACAGTTGATTGAAAGTTTGGGGCAAGGGTAACCAGTTGCAGTTGGTACCCCGCTAAGCTGGTTGGAAGTGAGGTTCGTTATGACTGCTCGAGTTGCCGTGTATACGGGGTCGTTTGATCCGATTACCCACGGTCATCTGAACATTATCCAGCGCAGCTGCAGCCTGTTTGAACGACTGGTCATCGGCATTGGTGTGAATGTTGACAAGAAGTCGCTGTTTTCCGTCGAGGAACGGATGGACCTGGCACGCCTGGTGACGGCAGCTTATGACAACGTGGAAGTCGTTGATTTCGAGGGACTGGCGGTTGATTTTGTGCGTAGCCTGGGTGCCCGGGTGATGGTGCGTGGGGTGCGTCCGATGACAGATGTATCCGGGGAATTCAGCATGCTGTTGGCAAACCGTCAACTGGCTCCGGAAATCGAGACAGTGTTCCTCATGGCCGATTCAGAATACGCCCATGTTTCCAGTTCCCTGATCAAGCAGCTGGCCCCCCTGGCCACGGACGAAATGCTGGCACGATTTATCCCCAGTGAGATCGTGCCTGCCATGCGGGCCAAGATCAACCGTCGCTAGACGCTGCTGAGTTGCCCGTGGTGTAAACAGGCAGGTCAGTTTTTATCGGCAGCAGCATCATCATCCGGTTTGCGCAGGTGGTTTTTCAGGTAGTGAGCACGCTCGATATTTCGATCGGCCGTGTCCAGTTCTGAGCCGCGCAGCTTTTGGAGGTGTGCTGGTTGCGTGTGGATGAATAATTGATTGACCATGGGGATTTCCAGGTTTTCAATCAGTCCCAGGTTGATTCCCATGCGTACGCTGGAAAGCAAGTGCATGGTTTCTTCACTGCTGATGGTCTGTGCCGTGCAGAGGATGCCAAAGGCACGGCTGACCCGATCGTGAAGATCTTTTTGACTTTCACGAACAAGGTACTGCCGTGCCTTGCGCTCGTAATCAATCAGGACCGGTACGACATCATTGACCTGCTGGAGCAATTCCTGCTCACTACGGCCCAGTGTGATCTGGTTGCTGATCTGGTAAAAGTCACCCATCGCCTGGGAACCTTCGCCATACAATCCACGGACTGCCAGGCTGATCTTTTGCAGGCTCCGAAAAACTTTCTCGATCTGGCGAGTGATGACCAGTGCTGGTAGATGCAGCATGACACTGACTCGCATGCCCGTGCCAACGTTGGTTGGACAGGCGGTCAGGTAACCGAAGCGTGGGTGAAAGGCGTAGGGCAGTTTTTCTTCAAGCAGATCGTCGATTTCGTTGATTTGCTGCCAGGCATTGTCCAGCGCGAGTCCGCTGTGCATGACCTGGATACGCAGATGGTCCTCCTCGTTGATCATCAGGCTGAATTTTTCCTGCTGATCAATCGCGACAGAGCGGGCTCCGTCTGATTCAGCATGTTCCCGGCTGATCAACTGGCGTTCCACGAGGAACTGTCGGTCAACCTTGGCCAGCGTGCTGACGTCCACGTAGGAAAGGTCTTTCCACTGATCAATCGAGAAAATCGTCTCCTTGAGATTCTTTTCGATGGCGAAGCGATCGCTCTCGTTACACTGGCGGATAAAGGGGAAGTCTGCCAGGTTGCGGGCCAGCCGAATACGGCTGCTGATCACGATATCCGACTCCGGACCGGATCCTCGCAGCCATTCACCACACTGACGTGCTAGATCTTCCAGTTTCACGTTATGGTTCCAGTGCTTTCAAAATCATCGGTTCACTCGAGAATTATTGCTCGCTGATTTTCTTGATTTGGTCGCGCAGTTGTGAAGCTTGTTCATAGTCTTCCTGCTCGATGGCATCCTGCATCTCTCGTCGCAGTCGGATTAACTCGGTACGGGCGTCCGTGCAGTCCTTTCCCGTCTTGGGCTGCTTACCC